>JAZSLS010000087.1:0-17989 GCA_045535465.1 Eubacteriales bacterium | reverse complement strand
AGGCCAAGCGTCTTAGGAAGACAAAATTTGTATTCAACTCCTTGGCTCACAGAACGACATGGCTACGATCCGACTTGTATACGCGGTTGCCGTTTCTGCCAGGCGGGTATGGTTTACCGCCCTGTAAGAGAAAAAAGCCCCGAAACCCTTAACTGCCAAGCAAAAGCCCTTTACGAAAGCACGGGCTACAACGAGATATCAATGTGCTCTCTCAGCATAAGCGATTACAGCGGCCTTGGCGAGGTTTTGGAAAAGCTTCTTAGCTGGACGGAAAAGGAGAGGGTTAACCTTTCGCTTCCCTCTATGCGTATAGACAGCTTTTATGCGGAGCTTATGCAAAAGGCAATGAACGTGCGCCAAAGCGGCCTTACCTTTGCGCCTGAGGCGGGCACCCAGCGTTTGCGTGACGTTATAAACAAGAACATAAGCGAAGAGGAGATAATGGCAGGCTGCGCCGCCGCCTTTGACGGAGGCAGAAGCTCCTTAAAGCTTTACTTTATGAACGGTCTTCCCACAGAGACCAACGATGACATAAGGGGCATAGCAGGTCTTGCTCAGCGCATAGTTGACCTTTACTATTCCAAAAAACGCCACGGCGGCAAAGGCGGCGTAAACGTTACCATAAGCGTTTCCTGCTTTGTGCCCAAGCCCTTTACTCCCTTCCAGTGGATGGCGCAGGACAGGATAGACGAGCTTAAGCGCAAACAGCTTTTACTTAAAGAGTGCATTACTACAAGAAAGATAAACTACAACTACCACGACAGCGAGGTAAGCTTTCTTGAGGCGGTTTTTGCAAGAGGCGACAGACGTCTTTCCGCCGCTATTGCCGAAGCAGTGCGTGAGGGACAGCGCTTTGATAGCTGGGACGAGTTTTTTAACTACGACAAGTGGATAAGCATATTCGAAAAAACGGGCATAGACCCCGAGTTTTACGCAAACCGCACTATGGGCTTTGACGAGATATTGCCTTGGGACCACATTGATTGCGGTGTTACCAAGGAGTTCCTTATAAGAGAAGCCAAGGCGGCGCTGGCAGAGACCACAACGCCCGACTGCCGCACACGCTGCAGTGCCTGCGGTATGCAGGACAAGGGCTGTACGGTTTGCAAAAAGGGAGGTAAGGAGTAATGCAGGTAGAAAAATACACCCTTCGTGTTTTTTGGCAAAAAAGGGGTAACAGCAAGTACGTTTCCCATCTGGATACCCAAAGAGCGGTAGTACGTGCTCTTATCCGAAGTGGGCTTCCTCTTTATTACTCTCAGGGCTTTAACCCCCATCCAAAGCTGGTTTTTGCTCTGCCCGTTTCCATTTATCAGGTGGCGCTTTACGACGTTTTTGACATAGACCTTACGGAAAAGGTAGACCCAAAAAAGGCGGCGGAAAAACTAAACGCAGTAATGCCCAAGGATACCCCCGTTATAGGTGCGGCATATCCCAAAAAGAAGTTTAAGGAGCTTTATGCGGCGTCCTACTTTATCACCCTTGATACCGATATGAAGGCGGCAGAGGTTGAAGCTGCCTTCGGTGGCGAGGTAACGGTAGAGAAAAAGAGCAAAAAAAAGTGCGAGATGACGGATATATCTCCTATGATATACAGCCTTTCCGCCTGTGATATAGAGGGTGGCGTGCTTATAAAAGCAAGCCTTTCGGCTGCACCTGATGCATACCTTAACCCGAAATACTTAGTGGACTATCTTGGCGACAGGGTTCGCTTTGCCGAAACCGTGCGTGAGATGCTTCTTGACAAAGAAAATAAGCCTCTTAAGTAGAAAAATTTGCAATATCTATTGTGTAAAAGGTAAAAATGGTGTATTATAGAAATTAATAGGCAAGATTTTTGCTTTTTACAGGTTTGCGAGGTATTTGTATGAATAAAATCAAAAGTGTGTGGGGTAACGTAACGGGCAAGGTTGTAGCAGCTTTGCTTGTTTTGGGCATAGTTTGCGGCGCTATGTTTTTCTCCTTGCATTACGCTTTAAAGGGTGACGTGCTTCTTTCCTCTGACGAGGTTTTGATAAGCACCTCCTCCGACGACGGCAACAACAAGCTTGACGTAAAGCTAAGCCTTAATAAAAGCGGTTACCATTTATCAGATATAAAGCTTGACAGTAAAGGGGACAAGCTTTACGTTAAGTTTTACGCTTCACTTAGTAAAAACGATAAGTACGTTTTTGATTCTCAGGGATACTATAACGTTAAAATTTCCTTTAACAAAGACGTAAAGACCATAGTGCAGGAAGGAGCCGACGGCGATGAAGCTACAATCATTACTCTCAACCACAAGTCTTAAGCGTGCTCTTGCCCTTGTGTTGGTTTTTGTCACCTGCCTTTCCTTTGCTTCCTGCAACAACGAGGAAGAGATACTTGACGGCGAAAACACTGCCGGCGGCTACAGCTTTTCTTATCCCGAAAGCTGGAGGGTTATTAAGGAAGGCACCAACACCCAGCTTACCAATGCAGACGTAGGCGGCGCTTTGCCCTATGCGTTGGTACGTTTTACCGTTTTTGAAAACACCGAAAAGCTTAACGCTGCAGATTATTGGTTGAACGGCGTAGAGGGCTTTTCACGCATATACGAAAGCTATAAGACCAACCCTGCCAAACGAGGCTCTTTTGAGCTTGAGGGCGTTAACAGCGCTTACAGCGCAGTGGTTGAAGTAAGCCTTAAGGGCGAAACCAAGCTTGACGGTCAGCCCGAAGGCCCGAACGAAGCTGAGGATTATGTTGTACACCAGCTTGTGTTTGAAGGCGACGGCAGAATATGCGTGGCAAGCTTTATGGCTACCGTTTCCAACTATGACGCTTATTCCTACGTTTTGGATACCATTAAAGAAAGCTTTGCCTTTACCAAGGCAGAGGGCGTAACCGTAAACGACAAGAGCGTGGCGGAGTTTACCCTGCCCACGCCCGAAGGCTGGACTATGGAAGCCGCCGAGGCGTATTATAGATTAAGCCACGGTAAGGCAACGGTTATTGCTTCTGTTTTTTCTATGGGCGAAAACTATCGTGTAAAGGAATATTGGGAAAAAAGCTATAAGGCATCCGTAAGCCAAAGCCTTGCGGATTTTGAAGAGGGCGAGGTTAAGGAGGACGTTTTCCTTGACGGCGTTTCTGCTTTGGACGTAAGCTACACAGGCAAATCCTCTTCGGGCAACAAATATAACTTCCGTCAGGTGCTTTGCGTTTACTACGGTCAGGTGTTTATTATCACCCTTACTGCTGACGATGCAGACTACGAGGAAGCCGCAAAGGGCTTTGAAGAGATAGTTGCGGGGTTTAAGTTTAAATGATAAAGCTTATAGCAGTGGCAGGTCCTACCGCCACGGGTAAAAGCGCCCTTGCCATAAGGCTTGCAGGGTCTTTGGGGGGCGAGATAATATCGGGTGACTCCGCTCAGGTTTACCGAGGTATGGATATAGGTACTGCCAAGGCAAGCCTTGAGGAGATGGCGGGTATACCCCACCACCTTATAGACGTTTTGGATATGACCCAGCCTTTTTCGGCAGGCGCTTTTGCGGAGTTAGCGGCGCCTATTGCGGAGGATATTCACAACCGTGGTCTTGTGCCCATAATAGCGGGCGGCACGGGCTTGTATATTGACGCTTTGACAGGTGCAAGCTTGCTTTCCGAAACGGCAGACAGCAACGCCGACGTAAGGGAGGAGCTTATGGCAAAGGCTAAAAACGAAGGAGCGCAAGCTCTTCACGCTTATCTTGGCGCCATCGACCCCGAAGCAGCGGCGGAAATACATCCAAATAACGTAAAGCGTGTTGCCAGAGCGATTGAAATATACTTGGTAACAGGCAAAACAAAGACAGAGCTTAATAAGGAAAAACGTGCCCAAAGCCGTTTTAGCCGTTTGCTTTTTCTTTTTACCGCTTCCGACAGGGAACTGCTTTACAGGCGTATAAACCACCGTGTTGACCTTATGATGGAGGCGGGGCTTTTGGAGGAAGCTCGTGCTCTTTGGGAGAAGGGCTTGGCAAACACCCCCACAGCGGGACAAGCCATAGGCTACAAGGAGTTTTTTCCTTATTTTGAGGGGCTTTGCTCCTTGGAGACTGCCGTTGAGGCTGTTAAAAGGGCAACCCGCAACTACGCAAAACGGCAGGTTACTTATTTTAAGCGTATGGAGGGCGCAGTTTATCTTGACTGTGCTGCACCCGCCGAGGAAAATTATGAGATAGCCTTGAAAAAGGCACAGGCGTTTCTTAAAGACTAGGGAAAGGAGGGCTTTGGGCTGATGAAGCGTTTTTTAAAACAAACGGTAACTATAATATGCTCTTTTTTTGCCGTGGTTTACACCATTATGCAGCTTTCGCTTACTGCGGATACAAGCATCAGCACCGAGCACGCATTTTTCTCAGTGGTTGACGACACCATAGTGGCAAACGCTTATATCTTCAGGGACGAGACCGTTGTTACTCAAAGCGGCGGCGGCACCAGAAGCTACTCCGCCTTCAACGGTGAAAAGGTAAGAATAAACTCGGAGCTTTGCGTTACCTATCAGGAAGCAGACGAGGCGGTCATACAGGAAAATATTAACGATATCAATAAACAAATAGAGCTGCTTAAAAAAAGCAATATAGAAACAGGCAGCTATTCCACCGACCTTGCAAGGGTTAACGGTTCTATAAGCGAGTATATGATGCAAATGCAAAGAAGCGTAGCAAGCGGTGACCTTTCTGCGGCGGCAAGAATAAAAGACGATTTGCTTTTACAAATGAACCGCAGGCTTGCTATAGTTTCCGACGATAAAAACTATTACGGAAGCCGTATAGGTATGCTGGAAACACAAAGAAACGAGCTGCAGGCTCAGCTTAGCGGTGTAAAGGTTACCACCGTTTCTCCCGCAGCGGGCTATTTTTACATAGGCGCAGACGGCTACGAAACGTCATTTTCCGCCTCTGCTTTGGACTCTATTGACGTTAAGGGCTTTAAACAGCTTATAAAGCAAAAGCCTTCCGAATCGTTGCTTTCGGAAGCCGTGGGCAAAATAGCACGCAGCTCCAAGTGGTACATAGCTTTTGTCGGTACTCGTCGTGACTCTGCCTATTTTGAAGAAGGCTCTAAGGTGAAGGTGCAGTTCCCTTACAACGATAACTGCGAGATAGATATGATTTTTGAACGTGTTATGGGCGACACAAAAAGCGACGAGGTTGTTTTTGTGTTCAGCACCGGCGCACTGCCTACCGACTTCAACTTTAGCCGTATGCAAGAGGTAAGGATAATAAAAAACACCAATCAGGGGCTTAAGATACGCACCACCGCTTTGCGTAACGAAAACGGCGAATCGGGCGTATACGTGCTTTCCGCAGGCCGTATTATTTTCAAAACGGCAAAGGTGCTTTGCGAAACGGGCGGCTTTTATATAGTGGAGCTTCCAAACCCCAAGGACTTATCTCAGCGTTCAAATACCAAGCTGTCTCTGCACGACACGGTGATAACGGGCGGCAAGAATCTGTACGTGGGGAAGGTGCTTTAGCTATGGACGAAAGACGTTTGCTTATTAAAGAAAATTTAGAAAGCATACTTAAAGCTCTTCCCGAGGGAGTTACCTTGCTGGGCGCAAGTAAAACCGTCCCTGCGGAGTATATAAACTTTGCGGCAGAGTGCGGTCTTAAGGTTATAGGCGAAAACCGTGTGGGCGAGCTTCTTGAAAAGTACGACGCCATTGACAAGGAAAAGCTGGAGATACATTTTATCGGTCATCTCCAGACTAACAAGGTGAAGTACATTATAGATAAGGTTTCGCTAATCCATTCTGTGGACAGCTACCGTCTTGCTAAGGAAATAGACCGTCGTGCTACCGCAAAGGGTATAGTAATGCCCGTGCTGGTGGAGATAAACATAGGCGGAGAGGAAAGCAAAAGCGGTATAAGCCCTGAGGAAACAGAGGAATTTGTTCGCAGCATTGCCTGTTTTAAGGGCATAAAAGTGGAAGGAATAATGGCAATACCCCCAAAATGCGAGGATATAGAGAAAAATATTGAGATTTATCGAAAATTAAGCAAAATATTTATTGACATAAAGGCAAAAAATGTGGATAATGTTAATATGAGGATTTTGTCTGCAGGAATGAGCGGCGATTGGCAAAGGGCAGTGGAATACGGCTCCAATATGGTGCGTATAGGAAGCAGCCTTTTTGGCGGAAGGATTTATAAATAAAATAAAAAATCAATTTAAATAACGGAGGATAATATTATGGCAAAGTGGAAATGGACAGATAAACTTTTAGGCAGAGAAGAAGCGTATATAGACGATGAGAACGGTGCAGAATACGGTGACGAAGAATACACCGAAGCTCCCCGTCAGCAAAATACCCCTGCAGAGGCTCCCCGTCAAACCGGCGTTATAAGCGGCGGCGGCGCAGCAGCTTTGGAGATGAAAATAATCAAGCCCGAAAAGTATGAGGAGTCTACCTCTATTGCTGACCACCTTCTTGAAAGACGTACCGTTGTACTTAACCTTGAAGGCATTAGCAAGGAAGAGACCAGACGTATACTTGACTTCCTTACCGGCACTACCTACGCTATCGGCGGTCAGATTAAGCGTGCGGCTAACTTTACTTACGTTATCACTCCCAAGAACGTTGACGTAAGCAGCGAGGTTGACGGCGGCGCTCGTCCTCAGAAAGAGTTTTTCTAAGATATTAAGGGTGATATAATTTGTTAAGAATATTGGCGTTTATTGCGTTTACCGTAAGCGCATACGTTACGCTGACATATTTTGCGCTGATGCTGCGTGTAATAATGGGCTTATTCTCTGACGGAAGCGGTATTTTTGCTTCGTTTATCTATACGGTTACCGAGCCTATTTTGATACCAATCAGACGCAAGCTGGACAGCATTGAGTTTTTCAAAGACCTACCTATTGATATGTCTGTGATGGTAGCGATGATAATTTTTATATTACTGTCGCTGTTTCTCCCCGTTATCGGATAGGTAAAAAGAAAGGGGAAAATGGAAAATGTTAGCACCTCACGAGCTAAAGAACAAGGCGTTTTCCAAGGCGGTAAGAGGCTACAGCCCTGCCGAGGTTGACGACCATATAGAGTTTTTAATTGAAAAGTATACCGAGCTTTACCGTGAAAACGCAGAGCTTAACAGAAAGCTTGGTATAGTAGTTACCAAGCTGGATGAGATACAGGAGGAGGAGGCTTCTATCAGAAGCACTCTTGTTTCCGCACAGAAAATGGGCGAGAAGATAATAAAGGACGCTACCGAAAAGGCAGACCTTATTACCGACTCCATCAAGGACCGTTGTGAGGCGGTTATTGCGGATTTTAAGCGCCGTATGGTTGCGGAGAAGGAGGAGCTTTGGAAGCTTCGCACAGGGGTTCTTGACTTTAAGCAGGAAATCTTTGAGCTTTACCGTAAGCATATAGAGGAGCTTCAGGGCATAAGCGTAAACAGTCTTGAGGAGATAGTTTTGCCCAACGAAACCGCAATAGTTGAAACCATACTTGGTGACGTGGCAGAGGCGGTAAAGAGCGACAGCATTGCAAGCCGCAAGGAAGCAGAGCAGGACGATCTTAACCCCACAGCTCCCGCTCCCGAAAAGGCGGAGGAGGAAAGCGTGGTTATTCCCGCTACGGAGACTACTGCCGTTGATGACGACTTCTTTATAAAAAGCCTTGAAGAAATTAAGGCAAACGAACAGAAAAAAGACTAAAACACATAACCATAAAGCAGGCGTTAGCCTGCTTTCGGTGGTTATAAACATTATATTTTAAGAAAAGGACTTTAGGCTATGAAGGATTATAAGGATACACTTAATCTACCGGGCACACAATTTCCTATGCGCGCAAGCCTGCCGCAAAAGGAGCCTGAGATAAAAAAGCATTGGGACGAAATAGGTCTTTATTTCGGCATAATGAAGAACAACGAGGGCAAAAAGCCCTTCGTTATGCACGACGGCCCTCCTTACGCAAACGGCGATATGCACATAGGCCACGCCCTTAACAAATGCCTTAAGGACTTTATTGTAAAAAGTAAGAATATGTCCGGCTACAAGGCTCCCTACATTCACGGTTGGGATACCCACGGTTTGCCCATTGAAAACCAGATGATAAAGAAGCACGGTGTTAAACGCGGCACTATGGACGCTGTTGAATTCCGCCGTCTTTGCGAAGGCTTTGCAAGAGATAACGTAGCAAAGCAGATGGGGCAGCAGCAGCGCCTTGGCGTTATAGGTGATTGGGAAAACTCCTATCTCACCCTTATCCCTCTTTTCGAGGCAGAGCAAATTCGTATCTTTGGCAAAATGCAGCAAAGAGGCTATATCTACAAGGGCCTTAAGCCCGTTTATTGGTGCCCTGCCGATGAAACCGCTCTTGCGGAAGCAGAGATAGAGTATGCGGAAGACCCTTGCGACTCCATATACGTTAAGTTCCGTGTTACCGATGATAAGGGGCTTATTACCCCCCACACCGGCAGCCTTGATAACGTTTATTTTGTAATTTGGACTACTACTACCTGGACTTTGCCCGGCAACGTAGCAATCTGCCTTAACGGCGAGTTTGAGTACGGCCTTTACAAGTCCGGTGATGAATATTATGTTTTTGCCGTAGAGCTTGCTGAAAAGGTTGCCGAGATATGCGGCATAGAAGTTGAGCTTGTGGCTAAGTTTAAGGGCAGCGACCTTGAATATATCAAGACCGCTCATCCCTTTATAGAAAGAGAAAGCCTTGTAATCAACGGTGAGCACGTTACTCTTGAAAGCGGTACGGGCTGTGTTCATACCGCACCCGGCCACGGTATGGAGGACTTTGCGGTATGTCGTAACTACAAGGGCCTTGAGGTTATCGTTCCCGTTGACTCCAGAGGTCGTCTTACTGCCCTTGCAGGCAAGTACGAGGGCCTTAAGACTGCCGACGCTAACGTGGAAATTCTTAAGGACATTAAGGAAAGCGGCGCACTTCTTGCAACTCAGCACATCAGCCACACCTATCCTCATTGCTGGCGTTGTAAAAACCCCGTTATCTTCCGTGCAACCGAGCAGTGGTTCTGCTCTGTTAACGACTTTAAGAAGGAAGCTCTTGAGGCTATCAAGAACGTTCGTTGGATTCCCGGCTGGGGCGAAGCCCGTATAGAAAGTATGGTTGGCGACAGAGCTGACTGGTGTATCTCCCGCCAGCGTAAATGGGGCGTTCCCATTCCGATTTTCTACTGCGCTGACTGCGGCGAACCTATTATTAATGCCGAAACGATTGAGCGCATAGCGGCAGCCTTTGAAAAGGAAGGCTCCAGCGCTTGGTATTCTCATACTCCTGCGGAGCTTATAGGCGACCTTGCGGTTTGCCCTAAGTGCGGTCATAAGGAGCTTAAGGCAGAGCAGGATATTATGGACGTATGGTTTGACAGTGGCTCCTCCTACGCCTACGTTCTTGACCACTTTGCTGACCATTCCTTCCCCGCAGATGTTTACCTTGAAGGTAACGACCAGTACAGAGGCTGGTTCCAGTCCTCGCTCCTTACCTCTGTTGCTACCCGTGGCGTAGCTCCTTATAAGACGGTTATTACCCACGGTATGGTAGTTGACGGCGAAGGTAAAAAGATGTCTAAGTCTTTAGGCAACGGCGTTGACCCCCTTCAGGTTTGTGACACCTATGGTGCAGACGTGCTTCGTCTGTGGGCTTCCTCCGTGGAATACACAGGCGAGGTAAGAATAAGCCCCGATATACTTAAGCAGCTTTCCGAGATATACCGTAAGATAAGAAACACCATTCGTATTCTTATGGCAAACCTCGGCACTCCCGAAACGGACTTTGACCCTATGAGGGATATGGTTGCACCCTGCGACCTTGACGATATAGATAAGTGGGCGCTTTCCCGTCTTAACGGCCTTTGCGGCAGAGTTCGCAAGGCGTTTGAGGACTATGAGTTCCACACCATTTACCACGATTTGCACAATTTCTGTACAATAGATATGTCTAAGCTGTACATTGACATAACCAAGGACCGTTTGTACTGCGAGAAGAAGGATTCCACCCTTCGCCGAGGCACTCAGACTGTTATGTATCTTGTACTCAACTCCCTTATCCGTCTTGTTGCTCCTATCCTTTCCTATACGGCAGAGGAAGCTTGGGGCTACATCCCTCACAGGGATATAGACAATAAGGAAAGCGTTTTCTATAACGATATGCCCGAGGCTAAGGATGAATATTCCTTCCCCGAGGTTGAAGCACGCTTTAACGAGCTGTTTGCGGTTCGTGATGACGTTATGAAGGCTCTTGAAATAGCCCGTGCAGAAAAGCGCATAGGCAAGTCCCTTGAAGCAAAGATTACTATCTACGCAGGGGAAGATAACGCCGCTATGAAGCTTTTCCGTGACTTTGCCGATGACCTTAGCGCCTTGTTTATAGTAAGCAAGGTTGTTCTCAGCAATGATGCTGCGCCCGAGGGTGCGTTCAGCGATACGCAAAGCGGCATAGCTGTTGCAGTTGAGGTTGCAGGCGGCGACAAGTGCGTTCGTTGTTGGATGTACACCGAAGACGCAGAGAAGGATGAAGAGGGGCAAACTCTTTGCCCCAGATGTAAAAAGGTTACCGACTAGTTTTTTGTAATTTGGAGGAAAATTGTGATCTGTGCAATAATTATGCTGTGCGTTGTTCTTGCTGACCAGATTAGTAAGTGGATTGTGCTGGAGCAGCTTGATGAACCGGTAAGCATTATTCCTCACGTTCTCAGCTTTGAGTATACTACAAACACGGGTATGGCGTGGGGTATGCTAAAGGACCACCGCTGGATATTTATGACTCTTTCCGTGGTGGCAATAGTTGCATTCACCTACCTTTACTACAAGGTTAAGACCCCCCACCGTTTATTTACCGTGGCAGTAGGTTTTGTTCTCGGCGGCGGTATAGGAAATATGATAGACCGTCTTTTCAGACCCGGCGGCGGTGTAATTGATTTTTTCCGTACCGATTTTATGGATTTTCCGATTTTTAACGTAGCAGATATCTTCATCACCGTAGGCGGAGCGCTTCTTGTTATTTACGTGATATTCTTTGACCGTAAGCAGGAGCACCCTGTGGTGTTTGAAAAGAAGGCAGGCAAAGATGAACAAAAGCTTTGATGAGGAGCTAAGTCTTATAGCGGGCAAAGACGATGACGGCGCAAGGCTGGACGTTTTTGTGGCAACGGCAGCGGATATAAGCCGTTCCAGGGCACAGGCTCTTATTGATAGCGGTATGGTCACCATAGGGGGCGTAGCCGTTCCCAAGCGCACCAAGCTAAAGGAAGGGGACGCAGTTGTCGTCTTTCTTCCACCGCCGGAGGATATCGAGGCAAAGCCTCAGAATATCCCCATCGAGGTGGTGTATGAGGACGAGGACCTTTTGGTGGTCAATAAGCCTCAGGGGATGGTGGTGCATCCCGCACCGGGCAACCCGGACGGTACTTTGGTCAACGCCTTGCTTTATTATTTGGAGGGCAGGCTTTCTACCATTAACGGCAAGCTTCGCCCCGGTATAGTCCACCGTATCGATAAGGATACGGCAGGGCTTTTGATAGTAGCAAAGACCGACGCAGCCCACAACCACCTTGCAGCCCAGATAGCGGAGCATAGCTTTACAAGGTGCTACGAGGCGGTAGTGCGCGGTCATATTAAGGACGAAAAGGGCACCGTTAATGCGCCTATTGCCCGTCACAGAACGGACAGAAAGCGTATGGCGGTGGTTGCAGGCGGAAGGGAAGCCATAACTCATTACACTGTTTTGGCAAGCTATCCCGGCTTTACTCATCTTCGTCTTAAATTGGAAACGGGTCGTACCCACCAAATAAGGGTGCATATGGCACATATAGGGCATCCGGTAGCAGGCGACCCTGTTTACGGCGGCGGCACCTTGCCTCGCCTTAACGGACAGTGCCTTTTTGCAAAGCACATAGGCTTTGTTCACCCAACAAGCGGCAAGTGGCTTGAGCTTGAAGCCCCGCTGCCTCAGTTTTTTACAGATGTTTTGCGATACATAGATAATTAAGCTTTTTATTTTGCGGAGGAGATTTATGCAAAACCAGTATTTCCTTGCCGAAAGAGCGGCAAAAATGCGTTGCCTTATAGTTAAGGCTTTACACGGCGCAGGTTCAGGTCACCCCGGTGGCTCCCTTTCCTGTACTGATATTCTCACTTACTTGTATTTTGACAAGATGAACGTTTCTCCCGAGACGGCAAAATGCCCCGATAGGGATAGGTTTGTTATGTCCAAGGGTCACGCTTGTCCTGCCCTTTATGCGGCGCTTTCTATGCGCGGTTTCTTTGAGGAGGAGCATCTTTGGTCTCTTCGTACCTTTGACGGTTTGCTTCAGGGGCACCCCGATATGCACCGTGTAAACGGTGTTGATATGTCCACGGGCTCTCTCGGTCAGGGTATATCTGCTGCTTGCGGTATGGCTATTGCAGGCAAGGCAGACGGTAAGGACTACCGTGTTTACGCAGTTCTTGGCGACGGTGAGCTTCAGGAAGGTCAGGTTTGGGAAGCGGCTATGTTTGCCGCTCATTATAAGCTGGACAAGCTTACCGCTTTTGTGGATTACAACGGTTTGCAGATAGACGGCGACGTTCACAAGGTTATGAACGTAGCACCCATTACAGAAAAGTTTGCCGCCTTCGGTTGGCACGTGCAGACTATTGACGGTCACAGCTTTGAAGAAATTGACCGTGCAGTAACGGCAGCAGAAGCCGTAACGGACAAGCCCTCGGTTATAGTTTGCCGCACCGTAAAGGGCAAGGGCGTTTCCTTTATGGAAAACGATGCGGGCTGGCACGGCAAGGCTCCCAATAAGGACCAGTATGCCGTAGCCGAAGCGGAGCTTGAAGCCGCTTACCAAAAAGCAAAGGAGGCGCTTAAATAATGGAAAAGATAGCTACCAGAATGGCTTACGGTCAGGCGCTTTGCAACCTTGGCGATAAGTATGATTTTATAGTAATGGATGCTGACCTTTCAGGCTCTACCCAAACGGGTATGTTTGCTAAAAAGTTTCCCGAAAGATTTTTTAACTGCGGTATTGCGGAGCAGAATATGCTTTCCGTTGCGGCAGGTATAGCTACCACGGGCAAGCCCGTGTTTGTTTCCTCCTTCGCTATGTTTGCGGTAGGCAGAGCTTACGAGCAGATACGTAACTCTGTTTGTTATCCCCGCCTTAACGTTAAGATATGTGCAAGCCACGCAGGTGTTACCGTTGGTGAAGACGGCGCAACCCATCAGTATTGTGAGGATTTGGGTGTCCTCCGCACCATCCCCGAGCTTATGGTTATCAGCCCTGCCGACGCTGTTGAGGCTTACGCTTGCATCGAAGAGGTTTTGAAGTACGACGGCCCCGTTTACGTACGTCTTGGCAGATATGCCGTTCCCACCGTTTTCGATAAGGAAACCTATAAGTTCCGTTTTGGCAAGGCTGTTCCCGTTTGCGAGGGTGACGACGCTGTTGTTTTTGCAACGGGTATTATGCTTGCGGCAGCTCTTGAGGCTAAGGATATCCTCGCTGCAGAGGGTATAAATATTTCTGTTGTTAACGTTCATACCATTAAGCCTATCGATAAAGAGGTTGTGGTTAAGTACGCTACCAAAACAGGCAGAGTTGTTACCGCTGAGGAGCATACCATTGTTGGCGGTCTTGGCAGTGCAGTGGCAGAGGTTCTTTCCGAAAACGCTCCTACCAAAATGAAGAGAGTTGGTATGAACGATTGCTTTGGCACCAGCGCTCCTGCAGGCGTGCTTCTTGAAAGATACGAGCTTAACGCATCTGCAATAGTTAAAGCGGTTAAGGAGCTTATGTAAGGCTATGAATAGAAAACCACTTATTGCCTTAACTCCGTCCTATTATAAGGATAGCGAGGCTCAGGCGGTATATATGCGTTACGTTCGTGCTATCGAAAGGGCAGGCGGCGTACCTATTGTTATACCAATGACTGCCGATGAAGAGATACAAAAGCAGATAGTGGAGCTTTGTGACGGTGCGCTGTTTACAGGCGGCGACGATATTCATCCACGCTATTTTGGCTGTTGTCTGCACGAGCATTGCGGGGAGCTTACCCCTATGCGTGACGAGTACGAGTTTGTTTTTGGCAAGCTTTTTTTGAAAACGGACAAGCCCTTTCTTGGTATCTGCCGTGGCATTCAGTTTATAAACGTAGCCTATGGCGGTACTCTTTATCAGGACTTGCCCAACGAGTACAGACGTGAGTCCGTTCACCGTCAACCTCGTCCCTACAACGTGCCCTTCCACAGCGTTAGCCTTGTAAAGGGCGGCAAGGTGGCGGAGATATGCGGTATGGATACGGTGCAGGTAAACAGTATGCACCATCAGGCGGTAAAAAAGGCAGGCGCAGGCTTGGTTATAGAGGGCTACTCTCCCGACGGAGTTGTAGAGGCGGTTGTTGCCACTGATCGTGACTACGGCGTGGCGGTTCAATGGCACCCCGAGCATCTTGCCGAGGCCGGCGACAAAGCTTCACTCGCTTTGTTTGAAAGCTTTGTCAACGCTTGTAAAATACAATAAATTTAAATGGGGATTGTAAAAGGTCCGAACCCCCAAAAAAGCATAGATGTTTTAGACACCTTTAAAAGCTTGAACTGAGGTAAAAGCCTCGAAAAAACGAGTATTTTAAAAATATATTTTTGCTGCGAACAAAATCCACCCTCCGCGTACAACGGTACGCCTAGGGTGGATTTGTGTCGATTTCGACCATTTTTTCTATTTTCAAAGGGGCTGTAAAGAAACGAGAGTTTCTTTACAGCCCCAAGTTGATGACAAACCTTGTCATCAACTTGGCAGAGTGCTGAGAAAGAGTGCAGACAAGACGAACCGAGGCGAGAGCTGTATTACCACCCCACAAAAATACATTTTTGTGGGGACCCCGGAGTACTGTAAGCCGAGGTTCGTTTTGAACGAAAAAATATATAAAATGCAGAAAATTCAGGGATGTTCTCCCTGAATTTTCTACTTTAGAGTAACTGTATTTTATTATTTTTCGTGCACTGTGCCTTTGTCAGCGGTCTGAGGCTGTAAAGAAATTACAGCCCCCTTTGTGTTATCTTTTATCTAAATAGTTGCAAGCAGCCAGTGCCGCTGTTGCACCGTCGGCAACTGCGGTGGTTATCTGTCTTACCGTTTTGGTACGGCAGTCACCCGCAACGTAAACCCCCTCGGTTTTGGTTCTGCAGCCCTCATCGGAGGCTATATAGCCACGGTCAAGCTCCGCCAAATCACCGTAAATGTCGTTTTCAGGTACAAGGCCTATGGCAATAAACATACCGTCTACCGTAAGGATACGGCTTTCGCCGTTGCCTGTGTTTTCAATATTTATCGCCTTAAGACTATCCTCGCCCTCAAGGGACTTAACAACGGTGCCGAGTATTACCTCTACGTTGTCCTTAGAGTAAAGCTGCGTTCTAAGGCTTTCCTCGCCTGTAAGAGTGTCAAGGTTTTGCACCACGTAAACCTTACGGCACAGCTCGGAGAGCATAAGAGCCTCCTGCAGGGCACTGTTGCCGCCGCCTATAACCGCAACGGTGCCGCCTTCATAGAAAGCACCATCGCACACGGCGCAAAAGCTTATGCCGTTACCGATAAAGTCGGTTTCCTTATCCAATCCCAACAAACGATGGCGTACGCCGGCGGCAATTATTACCGCACGGCTTTCGTAGCTTTCGCCCTCGGTGCTTACCTTAAAGCCGCCTTCGGTCTTTGCTACTGCCGTTACCGTTTCCATTTCTATATCCGCACCCTGAGAAAGCGCCTGTTCAACAAGCTTATCCGCAAGCTCTGCGCCGCTTATAGAAAGGTAAGCGGGAAAGTTTTCAATTTTTGGTGAGTAGGTAACCTGTCCTCCAAAGGTGGAGCGTTCCAATATAAGAACGCTTTTCCCTGCACGACGGGCATAAACTGCGGCGGTAAGCCCCGCAGGGCCTGCGCCGATTATGATTATATCATACATAGCCGTTTACCTTAGCAAGTGTAGTTTTTAATAAATTCCTTAACCGCAGGAAGGTCTGCGTAAAGAGTGGTGCTTTCGCCTGCAACAACTATTGTGGGTGCTTGCTTAAGACCGTAGCTTGTTGCCAGCTCTCTGTTATCCTCAACGAAAAGCTTTTCGTAGGGGATGCCCTTTTTATCAAGCTCTGCCTGCGCTATCTTGCATTTGGGGCAGGTCTTGGTTGCAAAAAGAAGTATCTTTGCGCCCGTTTCGGGAGCAACGCAGGTATCTGCAGCTTTTGCTTCGGGAGCAGCAGCCTCTGTCTTTTCAAGCGCAGCGGTATCAATTTCGTAAACACGTCTGTCCTTATATTCCTGAGTTTTACCGTCGTTCCAGTTCTGAACAGGGCGGTAGTAGCCTGTAATACGGCTGTAAACCTCGGTTGCTGCACCGCATTCGGGGCAGGTCTTCTGCTCGCCTACCAGGTAGCCGTGGTTAGCGCAAACGGAATAGGTAGGAGAAAGGGTGTAGTAAGGAAGCTTGTAGTTTTCGGCAATAGTGCGAACAAGGTTTGCCGCTGCCTTCCAATCGGGAAGCTTTTCGCCAAGGAAGGCGTGGAAAACAGTGCCGCTGGTGTAAAGGGTCTGAAGCTCGTCCTGAATGTCAAGAGCTTCAAATATATCAGAGGTAAAGCCAACGGGAAGGTGGCTGGAGTTGGTGTAGTAAGGAGTTTCCCCATCCTTAGCGGCAGTTCTTATGCCGGGGTAACGCTTAACGTCGTGCTTTGCAAGACGGTAAGAGGTAGATTCAGCAGGAGTAGCTTCAAGGTTGTAAAGGTCGCCGTATTTTTCCTGATAATCGGAAAGACGCTCTCTCATATGGTTAAGCACGTCCTTGGTAAACTCCTGAGTTTCAACGTCCGTCATATCGTGACCAAGCCACTTTGCGTTAAGACCAACCTCGTTCATACCAACAAGACCTATGGTGCTGAAGTGGTTGTTGAAGTTACCGAGATAACGCTGGGTATAGGGATAAAGACCCTCGTCCATAAGCTTGGAGATGACTGTACGCTTAACCTTAAGGGAACGAGCCGAAATATCCATAAGGCGGTCAAGCCTTGCATAAAAGTCTGCCTTGCTGGTAGCAAGATATGCTATACGAGGCATATTGATGGTAACAACGCCTACAGAGCCGGTGCTTTCGCCGCTGCCGAAGAAGCCGCCGCTTTTCTTTCTAAGCTCTCTGAGGTCAAGACGCAAACGGCAGCACATACTTCTTACGTCGGAAGGCTCCATATCGCTGTTGATATAGTTGGAGAAGTAGGGGGTGCCGTACTTGGTGGTCATTTCAAAGAGAAGCTTGTTGTTCTCGGTCTCGCTCCAGTCAAAATCACGGGTGATGGAGTAGGTGGGGATAGGGTACTGAAAACCTCTGCCGTTAGCGTCGCCTTCTATCATAGTTTCGATAAAAGCACGGTTAACCATATCCATTTCCTTCTTACAGTCACCGTAGGTAAAGTCCATTTTCTTGCCGCCAACTATCGCAGGCTGGTCAGCAAGGTCTGCAGGAACAGTCCAGTCAAGAGTGATGTTGGAGAAGGGTGCCTGAGTACCCCAACGGCTGGGAGTGTTAACGCCGAAAACAAAGCTTTCTATACACTTTTTAGTCTGTTCGTAGCTAAGGTTATCAACCTTAACAAAGGGAGCAAGGTAGGTATCGAAGGAAGAACACGCCTGTGCGCCTGCCCACTCGTTTTGCATAATGCCAAGGAAGTTAACCATCTGGTTACAAAGGGTTGCAAGGTGGCTGGCAGGTGCGCTGGTGATTTTGCCTCTTACGCCGCCAAGACCTTCCTCTATAAGCTGGCGAAGAGACCAGCCTGCACAGTAGCCTGTAAGCATAGAAAGGTCGTGCAAATGGATATCCGCATTACGGTGCGCATCTGCTATCTCGTCATCATATATCTCGGAAAGCCAATAGTTAGCGGTAATGGCGCCGCAGTTGCTAAGGATAAGACCGCCCACGGAATAGGTAACGGTGCTGTTTTCCTTAACACGCCAGTCATTTATCT
>JAZSLS010000089.1:0-4210 GCA_045535465.1 Eubacteriales bacterium | reverse complement strand
GTATTGGTTTCCGTTGTCGTTCTAATTCCGCCACCTGTACCCTCGGCATATTTTTCGGTGCTGTTTTGCCACATTTCGCCACTTGACATATTAAAGGTGCCGCCGTACATATAGTCACCGCCGCCGTGGTTGGCTGTATTTAAACGCACGGTGCCGCCGTTTAAATTGAAGGTGCCGTTGTTAACGTAAACACCGCCGCCGTGCTCAGCGTCGTTATCGTTTATATAGTTGCCTGCGGGCAGGCTGAAGCTGCCGCTGTTAACGTAAACGCCGCCGCCTCTGGTTGCTTTGTTAGCATTGTCTGCGCCCGAGCCGCCGATCTTAACGTTGGTCAAGGTTATATTAGCCGAGCCTGCAACGTATATAGCACCGCCGTTAGTTGCAGAGCAGTTGATGATACTGACGTTTGTCATAGTCAGTGTACCGCCTGCAACGTATATAGCACCGCCGTTGGTGGCTTTGCATCCGCTGAAATCTACATTGTTTAAATTCGCCGTGCCGCTGCTTATGTAAAGACCACCGCCGTTTACAGCTTCGCAGTCTATGATTTTGGTGTTTCCGTCATCACCTGAAGATATATTCAGTGTACCACCCGTTACCCTTATAGCACCGCCGTTACCTGCAGCTCCGTCGTAACTATAAGTCTTTGACAATGCGTTTTGAAAAGTGGTTTCCCAAACACTTGCAGTACCTCCGGTAACGACCATTATAGGCGCAAGGTCGTCAGCGTGCCAGTTACTTGCGGTGTTGCATTGGGTTTTTAAGGTAGCATTTTCAGTACCCCACGCAGTGTGGCTTAAACGTTTACCTTCAAGCGTAACACGTCCGTTGTTTAGGTTTTGTAATGTGCCGTTTCCATAATTTGCAAGTGCTAAAGTGCCACTCTTAACTTGGATTATAGGACCTGCAAAGTTTTGTACGTAATAATTCGAATTATAAGATGACGGGTTGGTGGTGGATTTTCCTCGAGCTAATATATTTGCTCTGATATCTATGTTAGTCTGAGATGTTGCGTTGGGAACATCAACTCCGTCATGAAGTATCATAGCCCCATACGAATTAGCATACCAAGGGACATTGAAATTTGACAAGTTGGACTGTGTAGCGACAGTTGAAACATTTGTATTAACAGTCGCCTTCATACTCTCACTCGGCACATTAGGGTTAACCGCCGTAGGAATCTCACCGGGAAGAATTATATCGCAGTCGGTTTTGTCAGGTGCATCTGCATCGGGAGCTGTATTTGCGGTATCATCGCTTGTCTCGCCATTACCACCGTTAGGGGTAACAAGGGCAGAGTTGTCCTTTGCAGGAGTCTTGCCTGTTTCGGGCTGTGTTGGTTTCACGGTTTCGGGGTTAAGCAGGGGAGTGCCGTAGGCATCCTCGGTGCTTTCCTCGCCTGTTATTTCCTCGTTGTTGGATATTTCCTCATCATAGCTTACAGAGGGAGCTTCGGGTGCAAAGGATTCCTCTTCGGTAACAACTTCGTCCTCTTTTTCTGCCGAGGAGCTGTCACCAATGACAACTATCCCGTTGTCTATAAGGCTTTTGTCGCCGCTTACCACCTTTCCGTCCTCTATAACAAGGGTGGATTCTTCTATATAAGTAACGCTGTTCTCCGCATAGGCGCCACCTGCAAACGTGGCAAAAAAAGTAGTTAGGCAAAGAAAAACAGCCATAAATCTTGTTTTAAACATACGTACTACCTCCGTAAATGCATATCGAAAGACAATTATCGCATTTTTATACATAATTATTATAACACAAGACAACAAAAAGTCAATAAAATTTTCGTATTCATCAAAAGGCGCACCCGCTTTTTTGTTAACAAAGGAATAACTACCGTCCCTGTGTTCCTTAGCGGTAAACAACTGCTTTTGGCTCTCCTTGGAGGTGCTTTGAATGATATTGGCACCGTTTGATTCCTGTTCGTTAAGCACTTTAACTTTGAATTTCTCTTCTACAATACTATACAGAAAAGCCCCAAAACCTAAAATGGCTTTGGGGCGAAGCTTCAAATGATGAATAGCGTAAGCATTTCATTTTTATTGTAGAGAGGTGAAAAGAAAAAAATCACCAATAATTTGAAGACTTGAGTTGTTAGTTGACCGAGGCGTTTCTTAATCCCACTCGATATGAAATGGGCATTTTCTGCTGTTTTTGGTGTATTTCAAGCACTAAAAACACCGCTTTTTATCTCATTTATACCTATTATACCACACTGTAAAACATATTGCGGTCAAACTGCGGTCACGCTTTTCTCATCTGTTTTACTATCAGCTTATATCTACCCATAACGATATCAACAACTGTCTGCGTCTTAACACGCATATTAAGCTTTGCCAAAACCTTACGTACCGTATCCTCCGATAGGGTGGGGAGGTATTTGCGGTATTCGGGGTGTTCGTCCATAAGCTCGCCTAAAAGCCTTATAAGCATATCGCCGGACTTAGGCGTGGACGGATACCCACGGGAGATAAGCGCCATATTGTTATCGTAGTTAGGCGCAAGTCCTAAAAGCTTTCCCGTCTTTACATCACGAAGCAGACCGAAGTTATTCGTATGCCTATCGGGGTTAGCACAAAGGGTGTCCATAAATATAAGACGGATATAGTCGGGTATAGCCTCCGGGCAAATACGCTCAAGCGCATCAATGACTTCTGCGTAATCCTCGTTGTCGCCCATGAAGGCAGAGGCGGGCTCAAAATTAACAGAAGCACCGTCGGTAAAATCAAGGGACTTTATGCACCCGTCGCCACGTTCATAAACCGCCATATTAAATCTAAGAGCCAAGCCCAGCTCGTATATAAACAGCTCGGAAAACATCTCGGCGTGGTTTGCTTTTTTGTACATCCACCACTTGCCGGCCTTAAGCTTCCAGCACTTTTCAAAGCTACCCACGTTGGTAAGCTCGGGCGTTTTTGAGCGGCGACTGTTTGCGGCACGGTTAAAGCTGTTGTAAGAGCCTTTAAGCGCAAGGTTTGAAAAGTAGTCGTCGGTGAATTTAACGTCGTCATATGTCAAATCAGAGCCTGCGGGACGCACCCAATAGTTATCCGTAATAGTCGCACCGTTCACGTGGATAACTGTAGAAACATCGTCCTTTTCCGCAAGACGTAGCGCCTTTTTCAGCAGACGGGAGTTAGCACGGTGAGAATCAATGGCCCGTGTCTCGAGCCACGTGTCGGCATTGGCCACACGCCTCAGATAAAGGGGAAGCAAGGCATCGTTCTTAACGGTCAACACACCGTCCTGCCAAACAGCCACAAGCGTATCACCGCTAAGAATCTCGTAGTTTCTGTTTTCCATACCGCACTTCTCCTTTCCTGATTGGCCATTAACATCAAATATATTTTAGCCCATTTCTAACGTTTTGTCAATGCATTATCTTATGCAGAGCTGATTAGTATAGATAAAATTTCTTGTTCTCTGCTATACGTTAATGCGATGGTTAGTGTTTGCTTTAACATACGCTACCGATAAGAAAAATGCCCCGCCGAAGCGGGGCGAAGATTAGAAAATATAATCTGTAACGCAGTCGTACCAGTGTTTCGTCGTTGATTAAGAGTCTTTCGTTGTCGGGGAGCAGTTCTGTCTACAGCTTTCCGTAACGACTAAATGCTTGGTTGTCTTTGTTAAACCTTCGCCAGAGTATAGTCCTGCCGTTTTTGTCTATATATTGCTTTGTGGCGACATAGTCATAGTAGCCGCTTTTGATACCTCGAAGAACCGACACATCTGGCTGATTCCATTCAGTGCTATCTATTATTAAGTGTAATCCCGTTAGTTTACAATAAACTGACGGAATTATTTTTTTGACATTTTTGTTTAAATCGTGCGAAAATTGTTGCAAACACACGAATTTTGTGATATAACATACTTTGTATAAATATATGCATCGGAGGTAATGCAATGACTATCAGTTATAATAGACTTTGGAAATTACTTATTGATCGAAAAATGAAAAAGAAAGACCTTGTCGAGACGGCGGGTGTTAGTTGGTCTACCATCACCAAAATGGGACGCGATGAGCACGTGAGCACGGATATTCTTGTGAAGATTTGTGCGGCGTTAGAATGTGAGATAGATGAGATTATGGAGATTGTGTGTAATAAAAGCGCACAGTAATATTGTTATTCAATAAAGCAGCTTTCCACAATGAGTAATTGCAACTTCCTGAGAAAGGAAAATATCTATGATTAGTAAAGAA
>JAZSLS010000137.1:0-5726 GCA_045535465.1 Eubacteriales bacterium | reverse complement strand
GCGGCAGAGTTTTCAACCAAGCTGAAGCGCTTTGTGTTATACAGTATAGGCACATAGGAAAGAACGTTTGCCACGCTGGTATCCGTTCTGTACTCGTGAACCACCGCATAATCTGCATCGCTTTGAAGCAGAGTCGTAACGCCGGACTTATTGGCGGCGTTACGCTCTTGCATACCCACTATATCGGGGTGCAAGCCGGCAACTACGTTGTACATATGATAAGTACGGGTTATGCCGTTGCCGAAAACATCGGTGCTTTGGTCGCTGAACAAGGTGTTAAAGGTCATAACCTTTATAGCGTTTTTATCCGCAGTAGAAACAGGACGCTGATATGTTACACTTTCTTTGGTAACGCCTGTGGGTATTTCACCAAGACCTGTGTATACCATAATATCGTCTATGTAAAGCTGAACCTCTTTGCTTGTTTTAAGCGCTATCGCCTTTGCGTATTCCGCAGATGCAGTCAACAAGGTTTTATTGGTGGCTGTGGGAGAAGAAATCTTGGTGCCGTTAACGTAAACGGTAGGACCTGCGTCAATATCCACGGCTATTCTTACGGTAAGCGTTTTGTTAACAAATGGATAACCTGTGTTGCTGGAGGCATTTGCAGTAAGGCACTGCTTGCCGAAAAGCTTATAAGATATCGAGGATGTACCCGTTTCTTTCATTGTACCGCCGTCATAATCATACCACTTAGCGGCGCTTCTTACCTGGTTATTCCCGTAGCCCGCTATACGCAAGTGAACGGAGTTGTAGCTTTTATATCCGTTGTAGTTGTATAAAAGACAGCCGTAACGAATATAGTTTGCAGCAGCGGCGTAGGTGAGCTTATATGAAATGGTATAATCGCTCTTTGCAACCTCGCTCATAGCGGCATCGTCCAGTACGGTAACGTAAGAGTCGCCTGTAGCGGATGACGTTATACTGTCGCAATAAAGCCTGCCGCCAACTATTGAGTAGTTTGTTTGGTTGGCGCGCTGAGTTGTTGCCGTTTTCCACCCAAGGGTAGACAGCACCTTGCTTTTTGTAGGGTTATCGGGATAATTAAAATCCTCATAATATATAACGGTGCCGCTTGCAAGACCGCTAGCGGCAGTAACAGGTTGTTCTATCCTCGCTGGAAAAAGTCCCAAAACAAAAGTTAGCGCTAACGCTATTGCCAAAACGTGCTTAAGCTTTGATTTCATAACACAACAACCTTTCATAAAACAGTATATAAATTATACCATATTTAAAAATTACTTTCAATACTTTTTATAATATGATGTGTTATGCTATCAAAAAGAAGGGTTAAAAAACAATATAAATACGCATTGCTTATTTATACTTGTCAGCATCAACGGAATTCAATTATATATCCTTTGCCGTCCCTGAACACCCATGCGCGATTTTTAAAGGGCTCCGAGCCGCAGTCAAAGCCCTCACAAAAACATTAAACATAAAAAACCACCGAGGAGTTTAATTCCTCGGTGGTTATGTGGAATCAAGAACCAAAGCCAAAAGTAAAAATATACGGTTCTTTAAGTTTTTCGATATCTATAATCTTGGTGGATTCAAAGCTTTCCTGACGGCTGTTCGCTCTTTGGTAATCTATAATGGTTTTTACGCTTACGCCTTCCTCGGTAGTTTCAACGTAAACGTTATATTTTAAATCCACGTTGGCAAAGCGATCGCCTGTATGAAAATAATTAACGCATATTTGCACGGGAATGGATAAATCGTCGTCCAGAGCTATGCTTAAATCACTAACGATATTATATATACCGTGTTTTAAATTTTCTATTCCGAAACCAGTTTGCGATCTTTTAAATCGCAATTTTCGTCGATTTTGGAACAGCTGTGTTTTATGCTCAAGCCCTCTGCTTCAACTGTTTCACCTTGTTTGTAAACGCTGACTTCGCATTCAAGTTCGCCGTTGAATACACCTACACAAGAGGACGGCACAGCACCGCAAAAAGCACACATACGATCAGTAAAAGTCTTTTTTCATATCGACTCACCCTTATAATTATCGTTTATAGATTTATGATACAATAACGGAAGAAGCAAGGTCAACGCTTTGGGATGATCTACGCAAAAAACGGGGATAAAATACTTTTATTATCACAAAAGGCTCTATGCCTTTACTTGCTTCTCAGTCCTTTGGCGGCGAGTATTTCAAGAGCAGGACGTGGGTCATTGCAGGTGAATAGGGTTGTGCCGCAGCTTATGGCATACTCCACAAGCTCCGGTGTATCGGGGCACCAGCACCAGGGGTCTATGCCGCGTGCAACCAGCTCCCGTACCAGCTCAGGTGTAAGGTCCATCATACCAATCCCTATGGCGTAATAATGGGAATAACAATCCTCTTTATATCCACGAACTCTGTGTTTTGGGAAGCCTTGACATTTAACACCGTATTTTTGATGCATATACGTGGTAACGTCCCCGTAAAAGCAGGTCATTACAGTACGGTCCAAAAGCCCGTATCTATCCAAAGCATCAATAGCCTTATCTGCGGTTTCAGGGCTGTTTTGCTTTACTTCTACGTTTAACAAAAGGTCGGTGGATTTTACAAGGTCCAGAAATTCCTCAAACTCCGGTATTCTATGAACTCCGTGACCGTTAAGAGCACGGCCTGCATCCAAGCCCTTAAGCTCTGCCATAGAATAGTCGGACACAAGCCCCTTGCCGTCAGTAGTTCGGTCTACCGTTTCATCGTGAATAACGGCAAGTCTGCCGTCGCGGGTCAGGTTTAAATCCATTTCCAGGCTGTCAACACCGAGGGCTATTGCCCTTTCAAAGGACAGCATAGTGTTTTCGGGATAAAGCGCTTTTGCGCCGCGGTGACCTGAAACCTTAATATTATCCGTAGATTGTGTCCAGTAGTTTTTCATATCTCAAGCATCTCCCATCCTAAATACTCGTACAACCATAATACCGTAAAACGGTCTTTTAATTCTTTACCGTATTTCAACGCGTTGTTCACAGTAATACTGCCGTAAAACTTTATCATTTCTTCTGCTGAAAGCCCTGCTTTTTCCAGCATTGTCCTTACCGCATCGGCACGGGGGGCCTTTTTTAGCACCGCCTTTATACAGTCCAAATCATAATTGCCCTCTGCGTTTCCGTGAAGAGCGGTTTTACTTTGCAAGTCGATTATCCCACAAACAGCACGAGGAAACAAAGCACTGACGGCGGCAAAATGCGACACCTTATCAAAAGAAAAATCAAAGGGACTTTTAGTTTGCAGTATTACATCACGCAGCAGAGCGGTATAATAAGACGCCTCGCCTACGTCTACACCGTGAGGACGGTGAGGTCTCCCCTGCTCTAAGGAATATATCTCGAAAAAGTGAGCAAGGTGATGCTCGCTCCCCGAAGCGGGACGCGATGAGCCTGCATAGCTCATATTTATCCCAACCTTAATAAGCGCATTGGTAAGAAGCTCTATCGCTTCCCCATCGCGGGCAAGTATTTTATCAAGGTTTTCGGCAACCTTATCGGTGGCTTCCATTACTTCGGTATAGATGTGCTGACAAAAATATTCGCCTTTAACGCAGGAAGCAAGAAGCCAATCGTTAAGACAGCTATACTTCCCAAGTATATCTCCAACGCCTGCGCGTATAAGCTCCATCGGCGCGTTTTTAAGTATATCCGTATCGCATATTATGACCTTGGGCGGTGCCGTTTTCAGCGTGACCTTCATACCATCAAGGATCAGAGCCGCACCGTCAGAAGCATAGCCGTCCATTGAGGGTGCGGTAGCCACATAAATATAACACAAGCCCTTGCGGTATGCTATCTCCTTACACAAGTCGTTTACCGTTCCGCCGCCGATGCCGATAACGGTATCCGTATTGCTTTCAATAGCGTTTTCTATAGTTGAAAGTGCCTTTTCGTCAGGGACGAGCAAGGGAGCACCGGGAAATATACAGCGTGAAACATTGGAATGAGTTATACAGCCGCCTGCATTCGAAAATGCGTTATAGGTATTTTCGTCCGCAACAAGCAAAACGCCTTTTTTATTTTCCGTCAGCACCGAAAGGCTAGACAGAACACCGTAACCCGTGTAGACGGCATCTATGTCGCAATAATGCTTACTACCACAGGTACAGGAGGTAATCTCCATAGCTTTGCACCGCCTTTCTTAAAATAATGAAACCAGAATTGATAACACGTTTTATATTATATCACAAAAACGTCTGTAAGTAAAGACGTTGCTGCAGACCGTATAAAAAAGAGGCTGTAAGGAAACGTTACAGCCTCTTTTGTTATGTTTAGTTTTTAAGACTTTGAGCCATGGTTATAAGGTCAACGGTAGAAACAGCGTTGTCGCCGGAAAGGTCTGCTGCCACTTCGTTAGCGCCTGTAAGCTCTGCGCGGTTTTTGATATGAGCTGAAACACCAAGGAAGTCAGCAGTGGTGGTCGCACCGTCGCCATCAACGTCACCGTAAACTACTATGGTAACGGTTGAGGTAGTGCCGTTTACAGTGGTGGATAAGACACAGCCCGTTGATGCTACATCGGTAAGCACAGAGCCATTCGTTCCTGTTACCTTCATATTGGAATCGGCAAACAATGCGATGATTTCAGTCGCATTCATTGCTCCTTGACCAAAGGTGATATACCCTGTTTGAATATTAAGGCTTATACCTGTAAGGTTTGCTTCTTCTTTAAAGGTAAATGGGTCTGCAAAAACGATCTCGCAGCTTATAACTGCCACGGTCTTTTCAACGCCAAAACCGTCGGCAAACTTAAGAGTTGCGATAACCACACCGTTAACAGTAGCATCAGCACGAAGAGAAAAGCTGCCGCCAACAGAAGCAGTGTGGCTTGTCATGCCTGCATCGGCATAGGAAAGCGCATAGGTGCCAAGAGAGTCCTTGCAGGAAACACCGCTTATACCGTATCCGTTGCCTATCTTAAAGCTTATGTCAGGAGAAGATGCGCTTATATTAAGCTGAGTGCCCGTATAGGTATAGTTCTTGCCGTCAACCGTTAAGGTTGCCTCGGTACCGAAGCTCTTGCCCTGATAAGCAGTACACGCCTCTGCCATAGCAAGTGCTATCTGATTAAAATAAGTGTCAAAAGCATTATTGTCCTTTTCCGTGTCTATAAAGCCAAGCTCTACAAGCGCGGTGGGAAGATCGTCACGAGCGTTATTGGTAACAACAAGGTTGTCTCTGGGCTTAAGCCCGCGGTTGTTGAAAATATTAAGCGCAACGAATTTGTCCTGTAACGCCTGAGCAAAGGCCTTATCAAGCGCTTCTCCCGTTTTGTAAAGGGTTTCAACACCGTTTGCAGAGTTGTTATAGGAATTACGGTGGATACAAATAAACATATCAAACTCGCCTGCGTTTGCCTTTGCCGCACGGCTCATAAGACCGTCATCAACGTCCTCTATTCTGCAGAATGCAACGGTGTAGCCCATTTTCTCAAGGGTTTCACCAAGCTTGAGAGACATATTTAGGGTATCATCCTTCTCCTGTCTGGTGCCGTAGCACGCGCCGGGCTGGCTACCACCGTGACCGGGGTCAATAATAATATCCGCAGTTGTAACACGGTTACCTCACCTTAGCAAGTGCAAGGTTCAATTCAGCGCTGACAGTCTTTACACAAACGAAGCTGCATTGACTTGGTCTAAAAACGGCACAGCTATAAAAGAATACACCCCTACCTCTACCGGCGTCGAGGCGCTTACCGTAAGCAACGGAAGCACTACGAGAACCGTATATATGGTTAC
>JAZSLS010000060.1:0-16285 GCA_045535465.1 Eubacteriales bacterium | reverse complement strand
CGTTGGGGTTTCCATATCCGTTTCCCTTCGGGCGGCCGATGACCGCCCCTACGATGTGATTGTTTACATCCATTTTCTCCGATATAAGTGCAAAACTTTATATATAAACAAGAAAAACCCGCTCTTTGGCGGTTTTTTCTACGTTTAATTACTTCTAGTTTGTTTTTGCGGTCTGCGCTGTTTTTTGTGCTCTGAGTTTTTACATCTGGGCTGCTGCTATAATAGCCGCAAAATCAGGAGCCTTGAGGGAAGCGCCGCCGATAAGGCCGCCGTCTACGTTCTTCTTGGAAAGAAGCTCTGCAGCGTTGCCTGCGTTCATAGAGCCACCGTACTGGATGGTGGTTGCTTCTGCAACGGTTTCGCCGTAAAGGGTAGCCAAAACGCCACGGATGGTAGCGCAAACCTCTTCTGCCTGGTCAGCGGTAGCGGTAAGACCTGTACCGATAGCCCAAACAGGTTCGTAAGCGATGATAACGTTTGCCATATCTTCTGCGGAAACGCCTGCAAGGTCAAGCTTGGTCTGCATAGAAACTATCTCGGAAGTAATACCGGAAACTCTTTCTTCCTTAAGCTCGCCTACGCAAAGGATAACCTTTAAGCCTGCAGCGAGAGCTGCGGTAACACGCTTATTAACGGTTTCGTCTGTTTCGCCAAAGTACTGTCTTCTTTCGCTGTGGCCGATGATAACGTATTCTGCGCCTACTGCCTTAAGCATATCTGCGCTGATTTCGCCCGTGAAAGCGCCGCTTGCTGCCCAGTGAACGTTCTGAGCTGCAACCTTGATGGGGCTGCCCTCAACTGCCTTTGCAACAACTGCAAGGTCAACAAAGGGAACACCTGCGATAATGTCGCAGCCGTCAACGGTCTTGCCTGCGATTTCAGCCTTTATAGCCTCGATAAGAGCAACTGCTTCATCGGGAGTCTTATTCATTTTCCAGTTACCTGCGATAACTGCTTTTCTGGTAGCTTTATTCATAACATTTTAGGCATTATGTTAACCAATGCCATCCTCCGTATTTAAAAAATTTATTTATCAGTCATTGCTTCGATGCCGGGAAGAGCCTTGCCCTCAAGATATTCAAGAGAAGCGCCGCCGCCGGTAGAGATATGGGACATCTTGTCGCCAAAGCCGAGAGTGTTAACTGCTGCTGCGCTGTCGCCGCCGCCGATGATGGTGGTAGCGTCGGTTTCGGCAAGTGCCTTAGCAACTGCGATAGTGCCCTTGGCAAGGATGGGGTTTTCAAAAACGCCCATAGGGCCGTTCCAAACAACGGTTTTAGCGGTCTTAACGGTTTCCGCAAAGAGCTCTGCAGACTTGGGGCCGATATCAAGACCCATCATATCAGCAGGGATAGCATTTGCGTCAACAACCTTGGTTTCGATTTCAGCATCGATGGGGTTGGGGAAAGCAGAAGCAACAACGCAGTCGATGGGGAGAAGAATCTTAACGCCCTTTTCGTCTGCTCTCTTAAGCATTTCCGCACAGTAGTCTATCTTTTCATTATCAACGAGGGAGGTACCGATTTCATAGCCCTTAGCCTTAAGGAAGGTGTATGCCATACCGCCGCCGATGATAAGGGTATCAGCCTTATTAAGAAGGTTTTCGATAACTGCAAGCTTATCTGCAACCTTTGCGCCGCCGAGGATGGTAACGAAAGGACGAACAGGAGCATTAACAGCATCGCCAAGGAACTTAATTTCCTTAGCCATAAGGTAGCCGTTTGCGGATTCTTCCACGAAAGAAGCAACGCCAACGGTGGAACAGTGCGCTCTGTGAGCTGCACCGAAAGCATCGTTTACAAAGAGGTCAGCAAGGGAAGCAAGGTCCTTAGAGAAAGCTTCGCCGTTCTTGGTCTCTTCTGCACGGTAACGGGTGTTCTGAAGAAGAACAACGTCGCCATCCTTCATCTCGGCAACAGCCTTCTTTGCGTTTTCGCCAACAACCTCGTCGTCAGCAGCAAAAACAACGTTTAAACCAAGCTTTTCGCTAAGTCTGACAGCAACGGGAGCGAGGGAGTACTTAGGGTCAGCAACGCCCTTGGGCTTACCAAGGTGAGAGCAAAGAATAACCTTTGCGTTGTTAGCGAGAAGGTACTGGATGGTGGGAAGAGCGGCAACTATACGGTTTTCGTCAGTGATAACGCCATCCTTAAGAGGAACGTTAAAGTCACATCTTACTAAAACACGCTTACCGCTAACCTTGAGGTCTTCAACAGATTTTTTTACAGCCATAGTAGTTTTCACCTTTCTGTATATATAAATTTTAAATTATCCAAGCAATTATAGCACAAAGTCAAGCCTTATGCAAGTGTTTTCTTACATTATATTTAATTAAACAGCTTATCCGCAAACGCATAAAAAACGTCTGCCTTTTCCGTTGGCACGGTGGTTATATCCGTTTTTAAAAGCATTTCGATAGCCACTGCGTAAACCTCCTCAACGGAGGAGTAAACCACACCTATATCCGTAGCTTTGGTCTTGCCTATGCGTTCAAGCATAAGCGCCGCATCATTGCTCCAAAAGTGATAATTAATATAGGTAAGCTTTAACGCCTTATCCAAACGGTCGGTGGATGCCGCAAGCAATGCGTTAAGCATAAAGCCCGAAAACGCACTGTCTTCACAGCCCTTAGGCACTGCAAAGGCTAACGCAGCACCGCTTACGGGGGAAACGTAATTCGTCTGGGAAGCACTGCCCTTGGGAAGCGGTACCAGGCCCCATTCCTTTTCAGCGTCATCGAAAAGCGCCACGTTGTCAAGCCTTGCCACAATAAAGGCAAGCTTGTTATTGTTAAACGCCTTTACGGCTTCGTTATCCGTGTAGTTACCACCCACGTCACCGTTTCTAAACAAATTTGTAATAAGCGAAGAAGCATAGGTGGCAATGCTGTCGTCAAACGCAATAGTTGCGTCCTTGCCTGCGCCGCTCTCAACCAGCTTACCCCCGCAGGAGGCGTATATGGCGGAAAGAGTTTCCGTTTCGCTAATCAGGCTATCAATACCGTAAACACCATTGCCCGAAACAACCGTTGCCGCTTCGGAAAGGGCGCTCCAAGTCCAATTGCCGCTGTTTACCATACTGTAAGGGTCAACACCGATGCCCGAGAGAAGCTCTTTGTTGAAAAACAGTCCATAGGTAGCACCGATATCCATAGTAAAACGTCCGGACATCATATACATAGTATTGCTTACGGTCTGCGCCGCAACCTCGTCCTTGTTTACGTAGCCCGCATCCAAGTCAAGGTAAGGCAGGGAATAAAGGTTTTCCAGCAGCCCGTCTGCCGCAAGCCTTGCCAAAACGTCGGCAGGAGCGCAGATAAGGTTGGCATAGGGTTTTCCGTCGGCAATAGCTTGGCGAAGCTCTTTTTCTATATCAGAGGCGGTCTTTTCCTCACAGTTGATGGCAACGCCCAGCTTCTGCTCAATCAAAGCGTTGCGGCTCATAAGCTCCTTTGCCACAGGAGTTTCACTGTCATCAAAGAAAAGCCCGTTGTCGCAGCTTATAATGCCGAAAACCTTTCCTTTATATTTATTATTTACAATATCAAGCTCCTCAACCCACTGAGAAGCGTCTTTAGAAACGTCTGCTACACTTTCAGAAGGTGCAGAGGCGCTGTCCTTGCTTTCATCAACGCCACCGTCCGTGCAAGCGCCAAGACTAAGCAGGGACGAGGCAAGCAAAAGACAAAGGGTTCTTTTAAAAATGCTCACGGTTTTCCTCCCAAATGTTTCACGTGGAACAAACCCAAAAGCCAAGTGCGTGATTGTTCCACGTGGAACAATTTACGCAATAATCAAAGTGTTACGTAAAGCTTATTTGCCTCAAAGTCAACAGAAGCAAAGCCAACCTTAACAAAGTCGCCAAAGGAATACTCCTTATCGCCTGCAAGCTTGGCGTAAGCAATACAGTTGTTGTCAAGAAGCAGACAAAGCTCGTCTTTGCCAACGGACTTAACGTAACCGCTGTAGGTTTTATCGCCTGACCTTTCAAGGCACTCAAGGGCAACCAGGTTTTCCACCGCATCCTCTACTCGGCCTGCACGGTTTTCACAATATGTTGCGCTTTCAATACCACGCGCTACAATATCTGCAAGCTTTGCCTTAGGAATTTCCCTGTTGTTTTCTCTTGCAGAGATAACCTCCTTAACTATCTTTTGCATACAGAAGTCAGCGCAGCGGTTAATAGGATATGCAAAGCGAACGTACATATCGGTAGCGTGTACGGGGTGGCGCAAGGGCTCGGCCGCAAAGTAGGCGGGAGGCAAAGCGTCGTGCAGAACCTCCAACAAAAGCTCCTCACGGGGGGTAAGGTGGCTAAGCTCCGCCGCCATAGATAAAGCTTTGCTGTCGGCAACTCCTTCAGGCAGATAGCCGATAGCCTTTGCTTTTTCACAGAAGGAAGCTATTGCATCATCATCGGGAGCGTTTTGCACCCTGTAAATCGCAGGGATGCCGTTGCGGTTAAGGTACCTTGCCAGCTCTACGCCGGAAACGGCAAGAAACTCTCTTACCAAGCATTCAATATCGCTCTTCTTGTCGGCAGAAACGCCTATCGCCTTGCTGCCAAAGGTGTGCTTAAACACACGCTTTGCACGGTCAATAGAAGCGCCGCCACGGCTTATACGGGCGTTTTGCAAAATGCCGCCCAACTCAAACATTTCCATAAGTATAGGCTGAACAGAGCTGTACGCTTGTCTGAGAGGGAAAATGGAAGAGGGCTCAAAATTGAAAAGCAACGCTTCAATTTCATCAAACAAGCAGTTAGCCGCTGTTTTTATAATGCTTTCACAAAAGTCAAAGCCTAAAACCTCACCCTCTGCGTTAATGGTAAGCATATAGCTTACCGCAAGTCTGTCCTCGCCAACCTCAAGGAAGCAAGGGCCCTTGCTTATAGCGTCGGGAAGCATAGGTATTTCTTTAGAAGGGATTACAACAGTCTTGCCACGGCTGAACACTGCCTTTTCAAGAGCGCTGTTTTCATCTATAAACTCTACCGCATCAACGGTATGTAGGCCCAATATAAAATTACCCGCCTTGTCACGTTCCAAGGAAAAACCGCATTCCGCCCTGCTTTTTTCGCTTTTACTAAGGGTAAGTATGGTTTTCCCGCGAAAATCAACACGGTGCGCCATAAGAGCGCTTATCTCGGCAAAAGCGGTTTCCTTTGCTTCGATAGCGGCGTCGGCCTCAAAGCTGCCGTCAAGCCCTTCGGCAGAAAGGATTGCGTTAATATTAGGTACTATCTCCGCTGCGGAACCAAAGGATGCGTCCACACTGTAAACCCCATCGGCGCCAAGAGTTGCGCTTACACGGTCGCCCACACGGCAGCCAATAGGAAAATAATCCAAAGCGGGAACGGAAACACCCTCAAGCGTGTTTATATAAAATTTGCCGCCGTCAGTATAAAGAGTGCCTACCGCACGATTATTTTTCGACATAATAACCTCTTTCCAAAAACAGAAAAAGCCCCCTCGTTTTGTATAAAAGGAGGAAGCTATCTGTGTTTTTTTATTTTTTACAAATTGACAACCCCACAGTATTTAAACCGCCGCTAAAGGACGGGTAGCCCGTGTTGGTCCCAAAAAAGCTATTCAGCGTTTTCTACGCTCTCGTTACTCTCGGCAGCTTCGGTGCTCTCGGTGCTTTCGGGAGCTTCTACGCTTTCAACAGCGGAAGAATCCTCAACCTTAGAAGCTGCGTCCTTAGAAGCGTCATCCTTGGAAGCTGCGTCCTTGGAAGCGTCATCCTTAGAAGCGTCATCCTTGGAAGCGTCATCCTTGGAAGCGTCAACTGCGGAAGAAGTTACAGAGCTGTCATCCTTCTTATTAGCTTCAGCATTATCCTTAGCGTCGATGAAAAGAAGGGAGAAAACAAGAACAACAAAAACTATAGCAACAACGTTAGTTACCTTAGATAAAGTTTTATTAAGTGCCTGACCCTTTTGTTTACCAAGAAAAGTCTCAGCGCCGCCGGCGATAGTGCCGGAAAGCTTTTTGCTCTTACCGCTTTGCATAAGGATGGAAACGATAAGGAAAAGCGCCATAACGAGAAGAAGTATACCTATAACAAGTTTAATAGTAGCCATTATTTAAAGCCCTCCAATAGTTTATGAAGTCATAACACGGTGATTATAGCACAGCAAAATCAGCTTTTCAAGCCCCTTGGCAAAATTTAATAAACCGTACATAAACTGTTAACAATTGGAGCAGCTTTGCCGTTACAAAACGTTATAAAAGCTTAGTTTTTCGGCATTTTTAAGGCGTGAGATTTTATATCTTGCGGAGGCAACGGCGGCGTTCATAGATGCGGCGTCACCCTTTTGACAATACCCCTTTGCTTCTTCAAGGGAAAGAACCAGCGAATCGATAAGAGTGTGCCTTATGCCCAGATGAAGCACGGTGCGCTTATCCTCCGTAATGCTTATGGCGTGCTCTATGCGCTTTGCGGTATGCTCTGTGGCAGTGCCCCCTATAAGCTTTACCGCTTCCTCAATCTCCTCTGCCGCCGCAGTGCTTGCAAAGGCGTTTGCTATTACCAGCACAAGCACAAAAGCCAGCAGGCTGACGGCTATAATAAAGTTTTTCATCTTGCCTTCTCCTCAAAGCTTACGTTTCCGTCGTCATCTACGGAAAAATACAAAAGCCGCTTCTTTTTAAGCCCTCTCCGCTTAAGCTCACCCGAAAACCACGCCTTATTTCTTCCGCTGTCCTCCAGCGCACGGTTTTGCAAAACGCCATCCACCACCAAAACGTGGCAAATCCCCTGCTCGGGAGGCTTTAAGCCTACGGTTTCTGCCGCTAAAGGAGCGCAGGCGGATTTAGGTATAACACTAAGGGTTCCCGTCTGCTCCAATATAACGTAGCTTACCTCCTCCATCCCTCTAAGCCCTGCGCCTCTTACGGCGGCAAACAGCTCATCGGTGCTGATGCGTGCCGCCGTAAGGCTTTGCTCCTTCACCTTGCCCTTTGCCACCAGCACAAGAGGGCTGCCGTCAAGAAGCCGTCTTATCCTTGGGCTTTTGCGGCACACAAACGCCACTATTACCTCCAAGCTAACAAGCACAGCGGCGGCAACAAGCCCGTGAGTAAGAGGGATATCCGTATCCGTAACCGGCAAAGCGGCAAGCTCCGACAGCATAAGGGCGGTAACAAACTCCGTCAGCTCTATCTCGCCTATCTGCCTTTTACCCATAAGGCGCATACTAAGGCTTAGTATAAGAAAAAACAAAATACTGCGTACAAAAATTACTGTCACGGTTGCCTGCACTCTCCTTATTTTCCTTATATTTATATTTTTTACCGAAAACGGACAAAAAATGCGTGACAAAGAGGATTTGCTGTGTTATAATGATGGTGTATTACGATAATGAAGGTGGGTTACTATGGCACAGGGTAAAAAAGGCGGTTTTGTTCCCGAGGAAAGAGAGGATATTATCGCAGGGAGAAATGCGGTAAGAGAGCTTCTTAAAAGCAAAAAAGATATAGATAAGCTTTATATCCTTAAAAACCGTGAGGGTATGCTAAACGTTATATATGCCGAGGCTTTGGCGGCAGGCGTGCCCGTGGTGGAATGTGACCGAGGCGCTCTTGACCGTATGGCTTCTGCAAACCAAGGCGTTATCGCTCAGATACCCGGCCGAGAATATGCAAGTATGGACGATATTCTTGCTCTTGCCGTCCAGCGTGGCGAGGCTCCCTTTATCGTTATTGCCGATTGTGTAAGCGACCCCCATAATTTAGGCGCAATAATCCGTACAGCGGAATGTGCAGGCTGCCACGGCGTTATCGTACCCAAAAGACGCAGTGCGCTGCTTACTCCTGCGGCGGTAAAGGCGTCCGCAGGCGCAGTGGAGCACGTGCCCGTGTGCAAGGTGGCAAACCTCTCTTCCGCTATTGAATACCTTAAGCAAAACGGCGTTTGGGTTTACGCCCTGGAGGCAGACGGTGTTCCCTTTGACACTCAGCGCTACGACGGCGGCGGCGTTGCCTTTGTTCTGGGCAGTGAGGGTGACGGCGTTTCCCGCTTGGTGAAGGAAAACAGCGATTTTGTTATTAGTATACCTATGTACGGCAAGCTTAATTCGCTAAACGTATCTACGGCGGCAGCGGTTGTTCTTTTTGAAGCAGCGGCCCACCGTCACGGACGCGGTAAAAAGTAAAGGATAGGTCGGTTACGGTTTAATACGACCATATCACGGTAAGTAAAACTAACCGATTAAAGACAAGTAATAAAGGATAAGTCGGTTACGGTTTAATACGACCATATCACGGTAAGTTGACCGATTAAAGACAAGTAATAAAGGATAGGTCGGTTACGGTTTAATACGACCACATCACGGTAAGTAAAACTAACCGATTAAAGACAAGTAATAAAGAGTTAAAGGGTGTTTTAAATGGCTGATAAGAACAAGGAAAACAGCATACTTTCAATAAACGGCATCCTCTCAGGCGCAGCAGACGAAAACGTTCAGAAGCGAAGCGCCTCTATGCCTGACTTTAAGGCGGCGGCGGAAGCAGAAATAGCTGCAACGGCAACACCTGTTAAAGAAGAACCCGTCAAGGCTATTACAGAGGAGCAGGAAATAATAAACGAATACAGCGGCAAGGCAAAGACCGATCCCAACATAAGCACCAACAGGCTTAGGGAAATGCTTGCGGCTCAGTCCGGTGACAACAGTGCGCTTATGGAATATTTTTCCGGCGGCTCTCACCGCACCTCTAAGCGTGTACAAAGCATTTATGCAGTGCTGGACGGTAAAACCGTAACGGACGTGCCTGTTACGCCTACTGCGCCCCACTTTACGGCGGAGACCCCTGTGGTAAGCAGCGATGGCGGCAGACTTTCGGACGAGGTACCCGAAAAGGAAACCTTTGTGCAGGAAAGTCTTTTCGGCGCAGATGAGGAATCGAGCGAGGAGCTGCCCCTTGGTACAGGGGAGCGTGCCACCTTTGACGAGGATTTTGCCTCCCTTAGCGATAAAATAATAAGCGGCGAGATAAGCGTTGAAACGGAAACGGAAAGCGTTGACCAAATGACCCTTGGCGTGGACGAGGAAACAGGGGAAAGCTTGGAAATAAGCGATGCCGACGCCGAAAAGGATAAAAAGCTTAAATATCTTTTTGATATGATAAGCGGCGAGGCTGTGCCCGAACCGCCACCTGTGGCAGAAGAAGACGCACCCTTGGAAAACAAGAGCAAAAAGGTAACGAAAAAGAAAAAGAAGAAGAAGAAAAAGGCAGAAGGGGTTGCCTTTGAATATACGGACAGGGCTCAAAACGGTGAGATAGCCTCTATGCTCTCCCGAGCCGTTGCTATCAGCCGCCTTAAGCTGATAGGCGTAGCGGTGCTTACCTTCCTTATATTATATATGGAGCTTGGCACTTACACCTCCGACCGCACTCCTTTCCTCAGACCGGGCAGATACGGCGCAATATACATCCTTACCGACCTGCAGCTTTTGTTCTTTATAGTTATGCTTATGAGCAAAAGCTTTATAGACGGACTTAAGTCCTTTGCCTCCTTTAAGCTGACGGCAAACAGCGTTATGGCGGCATCGGTGGTGGCGGCAAGCACTCTTTGCCTTATAAGCCTTTTCCACGATGCAACGCTTCTTGACCTTAGACTTTACAACTTGGTTGCCGCCGTTGGCGCAACGGGCCTTGCCCTTGTGGAGCATTTAAGGTGCATAAAGGATAAGAGGGCGTTCCTTCTTATTGCCTCTAAAAAGCCAAAGTTTACAACCCGTGCCCTTTCGGGCAACACGGGCGAAGCGGGCGAGTTTTATAAGTATCTTGACGAAAGCTCCGAGCTGTTTACCGTAAACAAAACGGACTTTGTTACGGGCTTTTTCGACCGAACCAACCGCCGCCCCGAAAGCGAGGATATTTTTAATTTTCTTGTTCCCATAAGCTTTGCCGCAGCGGTTGCATTGTTTTTGGTTTCTTACCTTATGGGAGCGAGCGTGTACGACGCATTTTCGGCGGCTGTACTGCTGTTTGTAGCGGCTATGCCCCTTACCTCCTTCTTTATGATAAGCCTGCCCGTTATCACCGCAAGCTTTATCGCTCACAGGCAAAAGGCGGCGTTTATAGGCAACGCCGTTGCCGAGGAATATGCGGATGCCTCCGTGCTTTCCTTTGCAGACGTAGAAGCATTCCGCCCGCACCTTACTACCATTTCCACGGTAAAGACCTACAGCGACTATCCCGTGGACAAGGTGCTTACCCGTTTGGGTATGCTGTTTGACTACATAGGCGGCCCTCTTAAAACCGTTACCGCAAATATGCTGGACAGGCTTCCCACTCCCGACAGCATCCGCCTTATGGATTCTGCCGCAGACGGCCTTTATATAGTAATGGACGGCTGTGACTATTATCTGGGCAAACGCAGCTATATGCGCCATTGCGATTTTGAAACCCCCGACGAGGAAGAGGATGCGGCATACACCCGTGGCTCAAGCTCCGTTATGTATATGGCGATAAACAACACCATAGTAGCAAAGATATACGTAAAATACGGCATTAATGCGGAGTTTGACGAGCTTTTGCGCAGTATGCACCGTGCAGGGGTTTGTGTTGGTATCAAAACACTTGACCCCAACATCAACAACGAGCTTTTGCAAAAAAACCTGCGTTACAAGCAGTGCCCTGTGGCTATTCTTAAGAACGTCAAGCCCGAAGAGATGAACGAAACGGCAGACAAGGTTGGCAGCGGCATAGTTTCCGTGTCCTCCCTGCACACCTTCCTTAAAATGTTCATCCTTTGCGACAGAGCCCGCCATTCCACCAGAAGCAACTGCATAATTAACATTGCCGCAACGGTAGTGGCTATGATGGCAGTGTTCTTCCTTACCCTTACGGGTGCTGCAGACGGTTACGGAAGCGGCTCGGTTGTGCTGTTTCACCTGCTTTGGATGCTTCCTTCCGTGGCTATGTCCTTCCTTTTATAGGCTTTTTGTGCATAGTATACAAAACAAAGCAAAATATTTTTACACATAGCTAAAAAGTTATTCTCAAAAGGCTATTGAATATTTTTAGGTAATAATTTATAATAGAATAAATACAACTGTCACTGTGTGTCTTTTGGTAAAAGAAGGGCTATGTGACGGTTTTATGGCGTAAATTAATTAATTTTTATATAGCGGAGGAAAAAAACGTGGCAAAATATTCATCTGAGAAAATTAAAAACATCGCTCTTTTAGGTCACTCCGGTGACGGTAAGACCGCATTGGCAGAGGCTATGCTTCTCCTTGCAGGCGCAATTGACAGAGTTGGCGGCAACCTTGACTTTGACCCCGAGGAAAAGAAGAGAGGTACCTCTATATCTGCAAGCCTTGCGGCTTTTGAATGGAAGGGCAAAAAAATAAATCTGCTTGACACTCCCGGTTACTTTGACTTTGCAGGCGAAGTTAAGCAGGCACTTCGTGCTGCTGATACCGCTGTTTTGGTTATCGACGGCAAGAGCGGCTTTAAGGTAGGCACCGAGCTTGCTTGGGACTACTCTGACGGTATGCCCAGATGCTTCTTTATTAACAAGACCGATGACGACAACGCTAACTTTGACAGCGTTCTTGCAGGTCTTAAGGAACAGTTTGGCAACAAGGTTTGCCCCATTTTCGTTCCTTACGAAAGCGAAGGCAAGGCTAAGACCTTCTGCAACCTTATAACAGGCGAAGCATTTGAATATGACGCAAAGGGTAACGCTAAGAAGGTTAGCGTTGATATGTCCAAGTTTGACGGCGTTAAGGAAGAGCTTATGGAGGTTCTTGCAGAGGCTGATGACGAGCTTATGGATAAGTTCCTTGAAGAGCTTGAGCTTACTGACGACGAAATGATTCTTGCGCTCCGCAAGGCTCTTGTTAACGGCGCAGTTCAGCCCGTATTTGCAGGCTCTGCAGCTACTCTTGCAGGCGTTAGCACCTTCCTTGATATAATCGGCGAGTTCTTTATGTCTGCAGCAGACAAGACTGCTGACGGCGAAATTAAGGTTTCCGCTGACGGTGAAACCGCACTTCTTTGCTTCAAGTCCGTTATCGATAACTACGGTAAGAAGAGCTTCTTCCGAGTAATGAACGGCTCTCTTAAGAAGGATACCCAGCTTACCAACCTCCGTTCTGACCAGAACGAAAAGATAGCAAAGCTTTACACCTGCGTTGGCGCAAAGGAAACTGAGATTGAAGACGTTGCTTTTGGTGACATTTTCTACACCACCAAGCTCGTTGCTACCAACGCCGGCGATACCCTCGGCGGCAAGGAAGCTTTTGCTGAAATTGACTATCCCAAGCCCTACTACCGTATGGCTATTGTTCCCAAGGGCAAGGGCGACGAAGATAAGATCTCTACCGGTATTGCCAAGGTTCTTGAAGAAGACCCCACCATTAAGTATGAAAACAACGCTGAAACCAAGCAGATGATTCTTGCAGGTCTTGGCGACATCCATCTTGACGTTGTAGCTGCCAAGCTTAAGACTCGTAACAACGTTTCCATTGAATACGCTGAACCTAAGACCGCTTACAGAGAAACCATTAAGAAGTCTATTGACGCTGAAGGTAAGCATAAGAAGCAGTCCGGTGGTTCCGGTCAGTACGGCCACGTTAAGATTAAGTTCAGCCGCGGCAGCGAAGACGGCCTCACCTTCACTCAGAGCGTTGTTGGCGGTTCCGTTCCTAAGAACTTCTATCCTGCAGTAGAAAAGGGCTTGCTTGAAGCTATGCAGAAGGGCGTTCTTGCAGGCTTCCCCGTAGTTAGCCTTGCAGCAGACCTTTACGACGGTTCTTACCACGCAGTTGACTCCAACGAAATCTCCTTTAAGCTTGCAGCTATCCTTGCATACAAGCAGACTATAAATGCAAGCCCCGTAATTCTTGAGCCTGTTGGCTACCTCCGTGTTCTTATCCCCACCTCCTACTCCGGTGACGTTATGGGTGACGTTTCCAAGCGTCGTGGCAGAGTAATGGGTATGGATGAAAGCAGCCGTAAGGGCTACACCGTAATCGAAGCAGAAATTCCTTCCGCAGAGATGAACAACTACGCTATCCAGCTCCGTGCTATGACTCAGGGCAGAGGTAGCTACACCTTCGACTTTGTAAGATACGAGGAAGCTCCTTCTGAAGTTGCAAACAAGATAATTGAAGAAGCTAAGAAGGCTGAAGAATAAACACTTAAGCTACAAACTCCAAGGTAGAAGTGAGGTTTTCTTATGTTTAACACAAAAAAAGTTTTAGTTATATTGCTTGCTCTCGTAACGCTGCTTAGCTTTGCTGCTTGCGGCGATGATAGCAACGCACTTGATATTTTGGAATCGGTTCCTGATATCGAATTAAGCAAGGAAGAAGTGGTTGAGGAGTCCGAGCCCGACCCTGAACCTGCTGAAGGTCAGACCCGTATGCCCGTTATACTGCAAAGCTATAACAAGGATCAGACTACCGTTGTTATAGCAGGCACTTGCGAAGAGGGCGCTACCGTTAAGGCTTCCTACGTTGGTGGCGAGGTTTCCGAGGTTACTGCAAACGGCACAAGATTTGCTCTTGAGGTTGACGTTGGAACCAAGGCCATTGTAAGCCTTCAGATTACCGCTACCGCTCCCGACAAGACCGAGAGCGAACCCAAGGTGCTTGAATGCGGCTACGAAGCTACCGCAGAAGACAGCGAGAAGTATCCCACCGTTTTAGGCGACGGCGTTAACCTTTTCTTCAAGGACTCTCTTGCGGCTCTTTCTGAGGAGGCTGTTGTTCCCAACTCCACTACCGACAAGCTTGTAAGCAGAATTGACACCTACGTTAAGAACCTTGCCAAGACCGATTCCGAGCTCCTTTACGTAATGGTTCCCAGCAAGAGCAGCTACGACAAGGACTCTTTGCCTGCAGACACGGTTGTTTCCGAAGGCATTACTCTTTACAATCAGGTTAAGGCAGCGCTTGAAAGCAGTGACGCAAGCCTTATAGATATGCGTGACACCTTTGCAGAGGCCGATACCTCTAAGTATCCTCTTTACTACAACACTCACAGCACTATGTCCGAATACGCTGCTTACCTCACCTACGTGGCTATAATGAACCACATAGCTGAAAAATATGCGGAAGCAGCTCCCAGAGATATAAGTGAGTTTGACGTTAAGGAAATAAAGGATGCCATCGGCGGTGACCTTGCATACCACTACAAATTGGATGAAAAGGTATTTACCGAAACTGTTTATGACTTTGTTCCCAAGTTTGAAACCGCTCTTGGTGATAAGATTCCCGAGGAATTGGCTGAACAGTACACCAATCCCGTTCTTATAAACCAAGTAAAACAGTATATGGCAGAAAACGACTACCGTTTCTACAACGAATACTTTGTAAGCAAGAGCGGCATTCCCGATACCAGCGTTGCACGTGGTGACGAAGCATTTGGTTTCTTCACTGACAGAGCTGAGCTTCCCACTGCTCTCATTTACAGAGATGAGTATTCTATTCCTATGATAGATATGCTTGCAGAGAGATTTGAAAACTCTATGTTTGAAAGCGCAGGCAAGCTTAACCTTAACGTTACCGGCGCTACCGATTACACCTCCGGCGAAGAAGGCAACGTTAACTACATCATAGTTATCCTTTCCGAGGACAGTCTTACAAGATTCCTCGATACCAATGCAAATTAAACCTAGACTTTTATCTGTTCAGACCCTTGTGCCAAATGGCACAAGGGTCTTGGATATTGGCGCTGACCACGGCATACTGCCCATCTCTCTGCTGTTAAGCCGTCGTATAGTCAGTGCCGTGCTTACCGATATAAACAAAGGCCCGCTGGAGGCTTGCAAGACCCGAGCTGTGCAAACTTGTAAGGACAGGCTTAATGACCTTAGCTTTATACTGTCTGACGGGTTTCAGAAAGTACCCGAAGGCTGTTTTGACTTTGTAACTATCTGCGGAATGGGTGGCGAGCTTATAGCCAAGATACTAAAGGAAGGTGGCGACAAAGCAAAAACCGCTATGGCGCTTAACCCTATGAGCCACCACGAAAAGCTGCGTGAATACCTATGGACTAACGGCTACCGCATTAAAAAGGAGCTTTTTCCAATGGAAGGCAAGCGCACCTATCTGGTTTTGCTGGCGGAATACGTGGGCAAAAACACCTCCTTTACCGTCTGTGATGCTTACCTGGGCAAAAAACGCCCCCAAACGGCGGAGTTTTCTGCTTACGCTGCCGAGGTTAGTAAAGCCGCCGAAAAACGCAAAGAGGGCGCTTTGCTTAGCGGTAACAAGGCAGAAGCACGAAAAGCCTCCTACGTTATCAAAGCGGCGGAAAAACACATAGTTAAATAACGTTTGGTAAGTGATTACCGTACAGCGCTTGCGTAAAATGCGTAAGCGCCTTTTCTTTGTCACGGTAGATAGTGGAGCGCTCCTTGTGATGACGACTCATCATACGCTCGGCAGCGCTTTTGCCACCCATAACGTAAAAGCCGTAAAGCAGGTCACGCTCGTAGTCGCTTAGGGGTTCCATCCCCCGCTTTATACAGGCAAGGTTGGTAAGCAAGGTCTTGCGGCGGTCCTTAAGCTCGTCACAAAGGCAAATAAGCTTAATAAGCCTGTCCTCGTAACGGTTGCCGCCCGTACCCGAAATAGGAGAGCCATTGCAGGCGGAGGTCTTAACCGAAACCTTTGCCTCCTCAAGCATCATAATCTCATCCTCAAGATTTATCACCGCCGCCTCCATACGGCGTTTATTAGTCAAAAGCTGGGCAGAAAACTCTTCATATCTCATCCTGTATCATCTCCAATCAAACAAATGTTCGCCCTAAAATTTCAGCGTTTTTCCTTTCAAAGGAAAAACGTACTTACAGCCCCGTAGCTTCATTCCAAAGCGGGCTTGTTTATTTTTTTGTACATTATAGAACATTTGTTCGCATAAGTCAAGAGAAAAACGCAAAGTTTTAAAAGTTTGGACAGGGCAGCACACAATGGACATATTGGACAGTTTTTAGCTATAAAACGCAACGGTTTAATTGTAGGGGAGCGCATTGCGCTCCCGTTTGCGTTTCGTGCAAGGTCAGCATAGCCCATTAACAAACGGGAGACTGATGACCGCCCCTACGAACAAATTCTTTACACGTTTTAATTGCCGAATTGTTTGGACGTTACCGTCTGTAGAATGGCAAGGCGCCTTTTGTGTAGGGGACATTCTCGAATGTCCCGCTACCTTTGGGATTTTGCCGTGTTTCCTGTCAGCTTGGTTTTAAACGTTTAGTGGCGGGCGATTCAAGAATCGCCCCTACATTGTATCCGTTGTCACACCTTAAAACAACAAACC
>JAZSLS010000051.1:0-18508 GCA_045535465.1 Eubacteriales bacterium | reverse complement strand
AGGCATAAGCTGCAGCTTAAACAGATTTGCCTTGTGACGGCGGTCTATATTTTCCTTTTTAGCCTTATCAGATATTTCGCCGGTGCGGATGTAAACGTCAAGCTCGGCATAAGTAAAGCCAAGATTTTCCTCATCGGTTTTGCCGCAAAGACCGTCAATGGGAACTTTATCCACAAGCTCCGACGGCAAATTCAAAAGCCTTCCTATTTCCTTAACTTCGGTTACAGTAAGGTTGCTCATAGGAGAAAAATCACCAACAGAGTCGCCGTAACGGGTGGAGTAACCAACCCAATCCTCGGAAAGGTTGCAGGTATTACAAACTCTGCCGTTGCAGCTTTGAGACACGGCATAAAGAGTGGACATTCTTATTCTTGGAGGAAGATTTTGCTTAGATTGGTTGGTTATTGCAAGCTCGGCGGGAATATTACTTAAAACAGCATCTACCGCCTCTTTTATATTTACAACGTAGTGTCTTATACCGAGATGATTAACCAGCATATACGCCTTATCGATATCGTGCTGTTCACCCTGAGGCATTAACACGCCTATTACACGGTCTTTACCTAAGGCTTCAACGCAAAGAGCTGCCGCTATAGAGCTGTCCTTACCGCCGGAAATGCCTATTACGGCGTTGCAGTCCTTTCCGTTTTTCTCAAAAAAGCTGCGTATCCACTGAACGCATTCATTTTTTATTATTTCTGCATTAAACATAATATTTTCCTCCGTTTTTATGCACCGTTAACAGCTTGTACCATACACTTTCCCCTATTATACTCCAAGCTTTTATCTTTTTCAACCTTTTTATGCAAAAACACACTTATGCACAATGTCTTGCAATTGACTTTTATTTAATTATATGTTAAAGTACAAACTGATAATAAGTGCAAAAAGACTTACGATGGGATAAAAATTGCGGATATGAGCATAAAAAGGATACGCACCGAAACTAAAATACTTTTAAGGTCTATACCCGCCACGGTGGTGACGCTTTTTGCTGTCAGCGTGGTGTGTATGAATCTGCTTGCAAATAAAACCCTGCTTCAGCTTAACTGGATAGCTCTTGACGGCGGAATTTTGATATCTTGGCTGTCCTTTATGTGTATGGATATCATCACCAAGCACTTTGGCCCAAAGGCGTCGACTATTATTTCCATACACGCAGCGGCCATTAACCTACTTACCTGCCTTATATTTTTTGCAGCAAGCGTTATCCCCTCCACCGCTAACGATTACACCGCCTTTGACGGCATATTCGGCGGAACTTGGTTTGTTCTTCTTGGCAGCACGGTGGCTTTTTTGGCTTCTGCCGCAATCAACAACGTCTTAAACCACACTATTGGCAGGTGCTTTCGCAAAAATCCAGACGGAAAGCTTGCCTACGCTATGCGTACTTACATATCCACCTTTATAGGTCAGTTTCTTGACAATTTTATTTTTTCGGTTATTGTATTTGTATTCTTTGCTCCCATTTTTTGGGACGGTTTTTGTTGGACCGTTCTTCAATGCACCACCTGTGCGCTTACAGGTGCTGTTGCGGAGCTGATTATGGAGGTTGTTTTCTCTCCCATTGGTTACAAAATAACAAAAAAATGGCAGGCGGAAAACGTTGGCAAGGAATATTTTGTTTACGTAGAGGGGGCTAAAAAGCAATGAAGGTCATAGTTACCGGTACGTCACAGGGAATAGGTAAAGCTATTGCCGTACGTTTTTTGCAGGATGGGCATACCGTTGTTGGCATAGACAGACAGGAAAGCTCCATTGAAAGCACTAATTATACCCATTACAAATGCGACGTGCGAGATAAAGAGAGGCTTCCGGATATAAAAGATGCGGAAATACTTATCAACAACGCCGGCACACAAAACGAAGACGATATCGACATCAACCTAAAGGCACTTATTTACATAACGGAAAAGTACGGGGTACAACCGAAAATTAAATCGATTTTGAACATCGGCTCTGCCAGCGGACACACGGGCGCAGAGTTTCCCGAGTATTGCGCCAGCAAGGGCGGTGTTCTTGCATACACAAAAAATATTGCTATGCGTATCGCTCCCTTCGGTGCCACCTGCAACAGCCTTGACCCCGGCGGCGTTATTACCCCTCTTAACGAGTGTGTAATGAACGACCCTGCTCTGTGGGAGCAAATTATGAACGAAACTCCGCTTAAAAAATGGGCAACAGCGGAAGAAATTGCGGAATGGGCGTTTTTCCTTACGGTAACAAACACCTTCTGTACAGGGCAAAATATCCTTGTGGACGGTGGTGAGTCCATTAACTATCACTTTGTTTGGAAGGATTAATCACCCTTTTTGTGCTGCAAAAAAGGGGATTGTTGTTTATTTTTTCTGATTTATATTGCATTGTGCCACATTGTATAGTATAATGACATAAAAAAGGGGGGTGCTTTATGATAGACGTATATGCCAACAAAAGAATACTGTGCTTTGTTCTGTCTATTATTTTGATATTATCTGTTTTTGCGCTTCCCGTCTTTTCTGCGGATGAAATTACCGAAAGTAACACTTACGTTTTAAACCGTGATGGTAACGGTGAGCGGTTATATCTTTATCAAAGCCCTTGTATGATAGGTTATGACCTTAACAACCAATACGGCGGTAACGGCGTTCCCATACAGGCGTTTGTATACACTATGTATAACGAAATAACCGGTGAGCATTTCCCCACCTATTGCGGCGACATTCACATTACCGCTGTACAAGGTACAGATTACCGACGTTTGAATTTGGAGGATTCGTCCTTTTCGGCTAATGCGGCAGGTAAGGTGCGTGCAATATTACAGGAAGGCTTTTATATAATCCCCATAAACGGTGAATCCGATGCTGACCACGCAACAAGGGTTGCTGCTAAAACAGCAGAATTAGCGGCTGCATCCGGTGCGGAAGGTCTTACTACCGGTGAAGCTATTGCGGCAACACAGGCGGCTATATGGCAGGTTATTCACGGCTCTGCACTTTCATTCCCAAAATTCTGCAGATACGTTTTCAACCCTACAAATACTAAATACGGCTCCCTTTGTTCTTATAACGAGTTAAGATATAAGGACAACGCTTTGATAAACTCTACAATCGAAACGGCGTTTAATTATCTTGTTGCACTTGCACCTGTTGCTGCAGAGGAAAAAACGGTTTCTCCGGCTTCATTTACGGATTTGAACGACCCCGTTTTCACCCGCAACGAAGACGGCAGCTACGATATATCCGTTACCGCCGCGATAGACGTACAGATGGCGGAAGGTGATACGCTTACCTTAAAGGCAAACCTGGGCGATGATTACATTGCCAGCGCAAGTCTTACAGATGGTAAACAAACACTTACCTTGACCTTGGAAAACGTTCCTGCTTCGCTTACATCCGAAGACGTATTCCTTTCAATTTCCGGTTATCAGACTTCTAAGGGATATTTCTTGTTTGATGCATCGGGCGAACGAGGTACTTCCCAGACAATGGTTGGCTACAACGATGGTCAGTTGCCCGTGTACGCATCGGTTCGTGCTGCCGAAGACCGTATTCTTAACATTAATAAAACTGCCAACGTGGCAGTAGGCAACGATTCTTATGAGAAAAAGCCTCTTGCCAACATCTCCTTTGATATTTTCCCCGTAGCAACAAAGGACGAATATCTCTCCGGTGCCGTTTCCCTTCCGAATGCTACGGAATATGAATATCCCGCCATTGCCGATTACATCCTTACAACCGACGAAAACGGTCAAGCTTCGATGAATTTTCTGCATCACGGTTTGCCGGACGGTGTATACCTTGTCGTAGAGCATCCTCATCCCAGCATAGTTGCACCTATCGAACCGTTTTATCTTCACATTCCCACTACCGACCCGGAAACAGGCGAGGACGTTTACGAGGTTACTATAAAGCCTAAAAATGACGTTAAGGGCGGCGTACACATAGGAAAAGACGTTACTTCCATTGGGAACGATGCTTCCGCGGTGGGCGTTCACGAAAAGCATACGTGGATTATAGGCTGTACTGTACCCGATGATATTGCTACCGGTCAGTCCTACGTTATTACCGATACTTTGGATAACCGTTTGGACTATCTTGGTAATTTGGCAGTGGTTCTTGAAAACGGTAACCTTGGAACACCTATTCCCCTTTCTTCCGCTACCGATTACACCCTTACGGTAACGGATGCCGACTCGCTTTCTGACGGTAAGCCCTCTGACTCCTTTAAGCTGGAGCTTACCGTAAACGGTATGACAAAAATAGCAAACGCTATTGGTGAAAACGACTTTAACAGCTATATGTTGCGTGTGTATTTTGATGCACGGATTAATGCAAACGCCGAGATGGGTACACCTATTCCCAACCAGGCGGAGCTGAAATATACCAATGCCGTTAATTTTGATTTTACAGCCGAATCTGACAAGCCTGTTGTTTATACAGGCGGCGTTAATTTGCTTAAGGTGGACTCCAAAGATTCTTCCGTAACGCTTTCAGGCGCCGTGTTTGAAGTGTACCGCACCGCAACACAAGAAGAGGTTGGGGCCGGCGACAGCCGTTTGACGGAAATTGCAGGCGTACCCGGAAAAGTGATAAGGGTTGCTTTTTATAACAATGCCAAGCTGCAAGGCGATAAGGTTACAACTGTTATTTCCGGCGAAGATGGTAAGGTTTGTATTTACGGTCTTGCCTACGGCAAATACTTTTTGGTAGAAACCAAAGCCCCAAACGGCTACAACGCTTTAAGCGATACGCTTGAAGTGAACATCAATGAAGACAGCCACAAAGAAGAAAACGCAATAACCGTGGGTAATGACTCCGGCACGATGTTGCCAACCACCGGTGGCATAGGTACAACGCTTTTCACCGTAAGCGGAATTTTACTTATATGTCTTGGCGTTATATTGATTTTTATAAAAAAACGTGTGGTTTAAACGTCAAAAATGCCTCTCGCTCACAAACAGCGAGAGGCATTTTATTTTTGTTATAACCCCGTAATTAAACCCAAACCGAAGCTTAAAAGACGTTTACTGCTTGCGGAAGGTAATTGTGCCGGTTTCGGCATCCATAGCATCCACGATAGCAAGAGATTCCACGTGATACCCCAGATTGCGGATAACTCGTCCACCTATCTGAAAGCCTTTTTCGATTACTATACCGCACCCCTCAACAACTGCACCCGCAGACTCGGTAATGGAAATTAAGCCTTGTAAAGCACAGCCGTTGGCAAGAAAATCATCTATAATCAAAACGTGTTCCCCTTCGTGCAAGAACTTTTTAGACACGATAACCTGATTTTTGTTCTTATGGGTAAATGACTCCACCTCAGCAACGAACATATCGCCGTCGATATTGATGGATTTAGACTTTTTGGCAAACACCATAGGAACTCCAAACTCCTTGGCAACAAAAGCTGCAATTCCTATTCCCGATGATTCGATAGTCAACACCTTGGTAATAGCCTTGTGACCGAAACGGCGCTTAAATTCCCTGCCAATCTCCTCCATAAGAGATATATCCATCTGGTGGTTAAGAAAGCTATCCACCTTAAGCACGTTACCTGATTTAACTATGCCGTCTTTTACAATTCTCTCTTCTAAAAAATTCATATCTATTCCCCCTTATCAATAATTTGTTTTGCAATATTTCGTGCTACGTGAACACCGCTGGCAGATGCGTGAGATAACGAGTGAGTAATTCCGCTGCCGTCACCGATAATATACAAGCCCGGATAACAGGTTTCAAGCTGCTCGTTAACTCTGACCTCCATATTATAAAACTTAACCTCCACACCGTACAACAGCGTGTCATCGTTGGCAGTACCGGGCGCTACCTTATCCAAAGCGTAAATCATCTCGATAATACCATCCAAAATGCGCTTGGGCAGAACCAAGCTTAAATCACCCGGAGTTGCATTAAGGGTAGGAGTAATAAAGGAGTCCGTCATACGACCGGGTGTAGAACGGCGTCCTCGAATAAGGTCCCCAAAGCGCTGAACTATAACACCGCCGCCTAACATATTGCTAAGCCTTGCAATAGATTCGCCATATCCGTTGGAATCCTCGAAAGGCTCCGATAATTGCTTGGCTACCAGCAAAGCAAAGTTAGTGTTTTCCGTCTGTTTTGCAGGGTCCTCATAGCTATGACCGTTAACCGTTATTATTCCGTTAGTGTTTTCGTTAACAACTGCGCCCTTGGGGTTCATACAGAAGGTACGAACCTTGTCGCCGTACTTTTCGGTACGGTAAACTATTTTACTTTCGTACAGCTCATCCGTAAGATGAGCAAACACGGCTGCAGGCAGCTCCACACGGCCACCGATATCTACACGGTTGGATTTGGTGGGAATATCCAGCTCCTTACAAACCTTCTCCATCCACTTACTGCCGCTTCTGCCAACGGAAACTATACATTTTTCGCAGGTGTAAGTAGCATCCTTGCACTTAACCGCATATCCGCCGGGGATGATTTTTACAGATTCAACAGGGGTGTCAAAGAAAAACTTAAGCTTATCCTTAAGGTGGTTGTATAGGTTTTCCAGCACCACGTAATTGATATCCGTTCCCAAATGCCGCACCGATGCATCCAACAAATGCAGGTCGTTTTGTATACACAGGGTTTTAAAGCGAGTAGCAGCGGTAGAATACAGCTTACAGCCCTCACCGCCATAGCTCATATTGATATCGTCTACATAGTGCATAAGCTCCAAAGCCTGCTTTTTGCCAATGTATTCGTACAATGTGCCGCCAAAATCGTTAGTGATGTTGTATTTACCGTCAGAAAAAGCACCAGCACCGCCAAAACCGCTCATAATAGAGCAGCTTTTGCAACCGATGCAGTTTTTAATTTTTTCACCGTCAATGGGACAAAACCGCTTATCCAATGCGTGCCCTGCCTCAAACACGGCTACGTTTAAATCGGGCTTTTTTTGCATAAGCTCATAGCCTGCAAAGATTCCGCCGGGGCCTGCACCGATGATAATTACATCATAGTTCATACAAGTTCCTCCAACCAAAATATTTTTTTAAAATATCTGCTTGCACCGACATTATACCATAAAAGTTTTAACAAAGCAATCTTTTCTATTCATAGCCTTTTCCCAACGGATAATAAAGCATACGTTTGGGCTTATCAAGAAAGCTTTTCGTTACTTTGTAATGCATTGAAAGGTGTTGACGCAAAGTAGTGCGTCAACACCTTTACCATACAATAAATTACCGTATACTCACCCGAAAACGTGTCTTTTACAAACACTGTAAGGTCTGCTTTTTCTTTTGCCCATTCCGCAGCGTTAAGCTTATCTGCGTGCTTTATGGAGCTTACACTATAAGAAAATCTGTCGCCGTTCATATCGGTAAAATATATAAGCTTATCTACCGACAAATCAGATGCAAAATCAAACTGCCCCTTTGTGTCTACCGTTCCTATCAACAGATTGCGGTCATACACGCTGCCATCGTATAGGCACGGAATGCTTTTTGAAGCCTTTGCGTTCCAATTAGCTCTTACGGGCAACTTTGCGTTGTAAGCGGGCATCTCTATTATGCCCACAACGTTCACACCGTCAAGCTCCATAACGGGCATAGCGCTGTTACCTCGCTCCTCAACGTATGCGTTTTTTACAGGCGGCATAAGCTCGTCAGCTAAGGCTAAAATTTTTTGGTTGTCACTTTCATAGCCTTTGGAGGATACAAGGGCATACACACCGTATGCGGCTGCACTGATTATGAGCGCTGCACCAACGATAAGACAAATGCTTGATAACGTATTTTTTCCAAACTTTACCATTTTTTACACCTTGCGGCGACTTATTACACCTATGATAACAAGCCCCAGCCCTGCGACAGCAAGAAGCACTACATATATTCCCAAACCAAAGCTGTCACCCGTTTGAGGCGGAGGAGGATTTTTGCCGTACGTATTGGCAAGCACAAAAGCGTTATCCTTTTGTTCTATGGTTACGGTGTAGCCTGCGGCAACGTTCGTCTCCACCGCCGTCCAAACAGCACCGTCGTCGGCTGACTTCCAAGTATAGTGCCAATTATTTTCGGAAGACAAAACCACCTTTTCTGCAAAAGCACCGTCCTTGTAAAGCTCCACTTCTACTTTGGCCGGTCTTTTTGCTTCGTAGCCGGTGTCCTTCCAAAGCTTTATAACGCTGTACTCAATATCATCAGGTTGAGTTTGAACGTACAGAGATTTGGGCTTGGCTTCTACCTTATAGCTCCAAGTGCCATCGTCGTTTGACGCAGGTAATATAATCATAAAGCAATCAAAAGAGCAATAGCCCTTATCATAATCACTGCGAACACCGCTTACGAGGTATAAGCCCGTTTGAAGCTCGGTATAGCTTACCTTTCCCTCACTATCGGTTACAGCGGCAGCGGTTGGTGAAACGGAATCGGCTACTACGTAGGACATAGCGGTTTGGGCTATGGCATTCCACTCGCTTTGGCTTTTAACCGTGTTTAAGGAAAGAGCATAAGCCGAAAACTCCTCCGTAAGTCCAAAGCTGCTATTGGGATAAACCTCGCCCACTCGGTAAAGGCTTACCTCCTCACCTTCGAAAACGACGCCGTTATAAGAGTAAGTCAAGGTAAGGGAAACAGGGCTGTCTGTAACAATAGGCTCAACGGCAGAAACGCCTATTGATATCATAATACAGCTAAACAACATAACAGCTGCAAGGCCTAAGGCAAAGAGCTTACGCATATATATCATCCCCTTCTATCAATTTTTCTTGTTTTACCGGTTGCAGTACAACGTATATTATCAAAACAAGCAATATGGGCAAAGCAACTATCGGTGTAACTATAAGCGCATCAATACGAAATGCCCCTGCTCCTACATAGGTAGTCTTGGGGGTAAGAGCATCTACCCTTCTCCCTCTTACCAAAAGACGATGAGAATTAACACCGTAAGGAGTACAGGTAAGCAGAGTGCAAAGGTCCTCTCCCTCTTCCACCACTATATTGGTAGCGTTTTCCGGGGTTACTGTCAAAATGCTGTCAATCTCATACATCATAACCTTATCATACACGGTTATTTTGAAGGTGTCGCCAAGCTGCAGCTTATCCAGGTCGGTAAACATTTTTGCATTAGGTAAGCCTCTGTGAGCGGATATTACCGAATGAGTAGAGACGCCGCCGACGGGAAGGCTTGTCCCCTCCACGTGGCCTGCCGCCTTTGACAGCACCGTTTCGGAAGTGCCGTGATATATGGGAATAGTAACTCCGATACTGTCTATGCTTATATACCCCATCATACCGTCACCGCCGAGATTAAGGGCAGCCGTATAATCCTTACTTAAGACGGGATAATCGGAAAGCTGTGTAGGAAGCTTTGCAAGAGACTCGTTGTAGCTCTCTGCCGCTTTAAAAAGCGAATTGTAATCTATATCGCCCAAATTTTCCAGCATATTCTCATAATTCTCCACAGCGTGGGATTGGGTTTTGGAGTTCCAATAAGAGCTTATGGCAGGATACAGAAGCACAGAAAGCCCTATAAAAAATAAGCTTAGCATTATAATTGTAGAAATTTTACGAAACATTTTTTATCCTCTGTTTTTATAAAGCTTTGTGTAGTCCTGTATTTTCTTGGGGGCTGTAAAAAAAGTTTTTTACAGCCCCCTTTTTGTGTGTATATTTTTACTTAACGAAGGTTACCTTGCTCATTCTCTTCTTATCTACAAGGAGAATACCCATTGCTATTGCAAGGAAGCCGCCTACTGCTATGAAGATAATAGTACCGGTGCCGCCCGTGCCGGGAAGCACGTAACCTGTGTTGTTAAGAACCTTAATATAGCCGTCTACTGAATTTACCACGGTGTAGTTAAGGCTTGCAGTCTGAGAAAGAGAGCCTGTTCTCATAATGTTTACGGTAACGTCGTGGGTAAGTGGGTTGTAGCCTTCAGGAGGAGCAATTTCGGTAAGATAGTAAACACCGGAGTCAAGACCTACTATGTGGAACCTACCATCAGCAGTGGTAGTTATGTCGGTGAAGGAACCATCGCCTTCAACGGGATTAATAACCACACGGTACACAGGGTAACCTGTAGTATCGTGAGTACCTACTTCCACAAAGCTCAAGGTGTGCTTTACGTTGTCGTGAGAATCGTAAAGCTGGAACACTGCACCTTCAAGGGGAAGCTCCTCGCCGGTTGCAGCCGCATATTTAAACACTGCAAAGTCCCAAACAAAGGTGGTGGTGGTGGACTTTTCGGATTCTACATAAGGATTTTCACCGTAGTAAAGGGTTACGTCATTGGGATTGCCCGTACCTGCAATAACGGCATTTTCGTTAACGGTTGCGGTGTAGATAATTTCTATCTGAGTGCCGGGAACAAGGTCTGCGTTGTCAAGCTTAAGAACAAAGTCAGCGTTTTCAAACTTTGCCGCATCGTAGTTACCTTCACCGAAAAAGCTGTTGAGAGCCTCGGCAACTGCGTCTGCGCCTTCGGTAGCGTAAACTATTTCATAGTCTACAAGATGCTCGGTCTCGTTGAGAATGTAGCTTATTTTGGATACAGTACCGCAGGTAAGACCGTCGGACATTTCATCCTTAATAACATAGTTGATAGCACCGAGAGCTACGTCTACTTCTATAAGGAATTCAACCTCTTGGCCTATGGAAGCGTCGTTAGACTTGTCATAAGTACCGTTAGAATCTTCCTTTACAAACTTGTTTACGGTAGTGGTGGCGTTTTTATCACCTATGCTTATTTCGGGGTTTGCGGTAGTAAGCATACAAATGGTACCAAGGGAGGAGTCAACTGCATAGTAACCGAGAGCAAGGTTTTCAAACACTACGCTGTCGCTGTTTGCAGTAACGGATGCAGTAGCTGCAATGCCGTTTGCCTTAGCGTATTCTACTGCCGCAAGAGCAAAACCCGGAAGCTCGGAGTTTGCTATGGACTGACCGTCGTAACGGATATAACCGTTGGTTACTTCAACGTTGTAGGGATCCTGTTCAAGAAAAGCCTCCCACTTTTCGTCGGTAATCTTGTAGGAATAGTTGATTGCGGTGGAGGATTCTAGGGTTGCTATCTGATACAAGGTATAAACCTGTCCTTCGGTAGCGCCTGTTACGGTAATCTTACCGTTGTTTTCGCCTTCAGCGGATACGGAAATCGCCATAGACAGTGCGAGTGCCATTACCACAACAACGGCAAACAGTCTTTGCAATCTTTTCATCTCTTTTCTCCTTTTAAGTGTTTATTTTTAATTATTTTATCAGCTATGGGGATGGTTATCAGCATTATAAAGCCAAGAACAAAGGGTATCGCATACAGCCCCCAGCCTCTGCCTCCTGTTTGCGGCAGCATCAGACCGGAGCTGTTTGTGAATAGGATAACCGTATCCTCCGTTAACGTGCCCGTAATGGAATTCCCCTCTGTGTCTATTCCGCCGTTTACGGAATATACAGTGTTGTAGCCTGCCGCATAAGCTTCTGTTACGGTGTATCCCGTTCCCTTGGGCAGGTAGTTTATCACCAAATATTCACCGTGGGACAGCTTAAGCTTATTATCTGTGGCGTTTATTATGTAAGTGCCAAGCTCTTCGCTTTCGGAATACACGGTATAGGAATAGTCATCCGTAAGAGGTGCACCGTTGCTGTCATAAAGCGATATGGTGAAATCAAAATCTGCGGCGGTGCTTCCGTTTATAACCTGCTTGCCTACTTGCAAATTAGTGGTTTCAAGCTGTGGCATATCGGAAGAAACGGAAGGAAGCGTAAAGGACATATAGCAGGTAGAGCCCGAAGCTCCTCGCTCGGTATAATAAAAGCTAAGCGTGTGCTCGCCGTACCTATCCCCTGCCGCCATCTTATTAATGTAGGGCCAAAGGTCAACAAATTGACCAACCGAGGAGTGAACACCGCCTATATCACATATAAGCGTATCATCAAGGAACACCCACATATCGTCGTCGCCGTAGAAGAGGTATTCCAAAGCGCCCACATAGTCCTCAGAAAGCGTGAACTTTACCTGATAATTCATACCAAAATACGAATTGTGATCCTTGCCATCATCGGAAATTGGGAAAGTCCCTTGGGTAGTACTAAAGGTGCTATCGTCTTGGAAAAATTTTCTGTTGTTTTTAAGAGAGTAGTTGCCAAACCTAAGGTCGTGACCGATACCGCCCCAAGTAGAGGAAGAATCCATAGGCCAAAAGTTGTTGGTGTAAATATTGGTGTAGGTTGTAGTGTCGCAAGTAGGGTTGTTAAAACGGTGAAGATCTCCCGCAGCAATTGTACCGCTGTTGGTTCTTACAGTTGTAAGCGTATAGGTGTCACCAATACGGTTAAACTGAAGATTGTAGCCGTTTATTACCGTTTTACCTACCTGCTGTACGTCGGTAAACAGCACCGGTGCCGATACGCCGCTTGCATACCTCAAGGTGCCATCGGCGTTTTTACCCGTTACAAGACCAAAAGTACAACCTTTATAGCCTTGGCTGTTATACATATTAAGAGTATTGTTGTTCCAGGTAACTCTGCCGTAGGCTGTTCCCGTGTTAGTGTTACCAAAGCTAAGCTTTACGGTATTTGCCGCTGCCGTGTAGCTGTTTATGCCATTGTTATAGGTAGCCGCAAACCACGTTCCCGACGTTGTCTGCGCCGTAGTGGAATAAGCTTTACCCGTAGAGTCGTGTATATCGCCGTCTGTGATATCGTAATCGTAGAACTGAACGTCGCTGGTATAAATACCACTTACCTCATTGTATATCAGTCTTAACACCGTACTATCGGTTATGTGAATACGAGTTGATGATTCCGATTCTGCCCTATTGGTAAAGGAAACGTCAGCCCCGTATATCGTCCAATCTGCTTGATTAAGGCTGCTTGCCGATTTGCCCGATTTTAGCACCCAAACCTGATAAAGCTTAAAGTTTGGTGATTGTCTGTTACGGTCAATATACGCCAGTCCGGGAGCTTTAACGTACTCATAGGTTTTAGGAGTATACATCGGGGCAAGCTCTAGGTGAGTTGCCATTTCGTAACTGTTTGTTCCCGGTATTAAATTAAGATGAGCGTCTACCAAGCCGTTCCCTACCGTGTAGGTTACACCGTTTTGAGGAAGCGTTGCACCCGAGTTATCAAGCACCGCTATATTGGCATCACCCGTATTATTAAGTACTGTTACGTGAGAATAATACTGAACGGTATAAACGGGATTGGTGGTGGAATACAAGGCTATAGCCATAGTCTTGCCCGCTAAGGGAGTTTCAAGGCTTACGCTATCTCCTCTGTCTGCCGCATATGCTGTTTCACGCAGTCCCATATCACCCGCAACCCCTTCAAAAGCGGTTAGTGCAAGAACCTTGTCCTTTTCGCCTTTGGTGCTTTGAGAAAGAGGCTTGATGCCCTGCGGAGTATGCTTCTCCATTGCCGTAAACCCCTCGTCTACCATTTCCTGCTTTGCGGTTATCTCACAGCTTATTTCACATTTGTCTGTATTAAGTACCGCTCCGTCATAGGTAAAAACAAGGTTAAACGCCAAAAGCTTATACAGCTCCTCGTCACCGAGATTATCCTTGGCATATTCCTCATAGTCGCCGTAAGCATCGCTTTTTTCGTTTAGCTCAGTAACCGTAAGCTTCACGTCCTCTGCCTCAGCATCACGGACAGCTTCCTCTTCATTTTCAAACCCTGCTCTGCCTTTTATGTAAAATTTAATATGCAGGTCTTCGTTTTCATAAGGAATAACGGTGTCCATTTTTATGCCTGCCGAGGGCTCCATTGTTATTGCGGGAAGTATAAGAGCATAGGTGGTTACAAAAACAGTAAATGCGGAAAGTACGCTTATTATCCTATGCCAAAACCGCCTGCGCCTATGCGCTTTTTCGTATTTGTCAGTGGTGATTGTATTATACATCAATGCTTTATCACCTCTTTCTATGCATATTTGTTTGTCAGTTTACGCCACCAAAGCCGGAGAAGGGCCAAACACGGAATACTATCTTGCCCACTACCTCGTCTGCATCTATGCAACCTATCAATGCATTGCGGCTGTCTACTGACGTTGCTCGATTATCTCCAAGAACAAAAAGCGCTCTCTCCGGTACTGTGTACGGATACTGTATATCGCTTTCATCCTCTGTTTTTTCTTTTACATAAGGTTCGTCAAGAACCTCACCGTTAACTGAAACCGTGCCATCTTTTTCTATGCTTATGACGTCACCTGCCGTACCTATGACACGCTTTACCAATATTTGATTATTGTAGTAAAAGCAACAAATATCGCCCTTTTTAAGGTTGTTGGTTTTTATTGATACAACTATTTGACCGTTATTCAAGGTCGGACTCATTGAACTGCCGTATATTTCAAATACAGGCAAGAAAAGCGTTGCTATCAATACTGAAATTGCAGCCACTACCAAAAGTGAAAAAAAGGTCGTTTTTAACAGCTTTTTATATCTTTGCCTGTACTTTACACGTAAAAGCTCATCCTCAAGCTGTTCCGAGGACGGCATTTCCTTTTCGGAAGCTTCGTTGTACATATACTCTCCTTAATTTTTACTTGCAGCAGAGCTGCTTTTAAGACTTTCCAAATATATCTCCGCTGCCGCCTGTGCCGCTTCAAACACACCCGATAGCTTAAGCGCTGCCTCGGCCAGGTTACCTGCGGCTTCTATCTTTACAATTTTATCTGCAAGCTTCTCTTCAAGCTCCTTTACTTGCCTTTCAAGCTGCTCGCTTTTTCTGGTTTGAATAATAAGCATTTCCAAAAGCTCTTTCCTGCCCAGCTTTTTAAGCTCCTTATCTGCCATTTCAATCAAGCCTTTCTTTGTTGTACCTTTGTATGGCTTCCGCCATCATTTCTTTATTTACAGGTTTTACTCCAAAAAACGTACATCCTATCCTATAAGATTGAATGCCGAAGTTTGAATCGTCTGATATCCATATAACGGGAGTGTCGGGCCATACCCTTTTTGAAGCCATAACCGCTTCCATACCCTCTGCTCCGTCAAAGATAACTATGATAAGGTCCTGCGCATCACAAGCCGTAAGCCTTTTTATATAATCGTCATAATCATCGGCGTGGGTATATTCAATAAGTCTGTACTGTAATCCGTTTACCTCCTCAAGACAAGCCACGCAACCGTTGTAATCGTCTTTTAAACCGTATATAAAAATCCGCACTTGTGAGCCTCCTTTTATTTATCGTTCCTTACGCAAAAAAGTATAACAAGCTTTTTTTGCAAGGTCAATACACTTTACTCAAGTGGTAAAATAACGACTCAAGTGGTCGTTTTTTCTTGACTTGATATGATTATGGTGCTATAATTCGCATAGAAAACCAATAACGATTTGGAGTTTTACTATGAGAATTGCTCTTGTTGATGACGACAAAGCTCAAATAGAATTGTTGAAGAAATGTATCGGTAACGAACTGCTTTCTTTGGGCGACAAAGGCTACAAAATAAGCGAATTTGAAAGCGGAGAAAGCTTTATTGCTTCTTTTGAAGAGGGGCTTTACGATTTAATTGTACTTGATATTTATATGGGTGAGCTTACGGGGATGGACGTTGCTTACCGCATAAGAAGCGTGGATGAAAACGTTATTATTGCCTTTTGTACCTCCAGCAATGAGTTTGCCAGCGAGAGCTACGAGGTAAACGCTAAGCATTATCTGCGCAAGCCAATAACCGAGGAAAGCGTTTCCAAAATGTTTCGCCGCTTTGACCTTGACCTTATAGAAAAGAACAGAGTTGTAAAGCTTCCTGACGGGAAAAGCGTAATGCTGAGAAAGATATTATATACCGAATATAATAACCACAGCGTAAACATATACATAAGCGGTGAGCCTTGTCACCGCATACGCATAAGCCAAGGCGACCTGGAGGAGCTGTTGCTTGCTCACGGTCATTTCTGCTCCCCTTACAAGGGCACGGTTGTAAATTTTTATGCCATAGATTTTCTCACAGATGATAGCGTTAAGCTGCTTGATGGCACAGCTTTACCTCTTACTCGAAGACGGCAAAAGGAGTTTAAGGACGCCTACACAAGATTCCGTTTTAACCGTATGCGAAAGGAAACGGGTTCGATATGAATATATTGAAAGAAATAGAAAACATCCTTTGTACGCTTGCCATTTATCTGCCGCCAATACTTATTGCCATAGTTCCTTTTAGGGATAAGCTGCGTTTTTCAAAAAAGGTCATATCGGTTTTAATAGTTTTATTGTGCGCTTTTGAAATTGCTTTATTGTATCTTAATATATATTCAGGCGTTCCGAACCGCATAATATTGCCTATCAGACTATTAATGTGCTCGATTTTTGCTATTTCCGCTATAAACGCTCACGTAGGCAAAATAATGTTTACGCTTATAATTCTTTCCAATATGACTAACTGTATAACGGTTATATCAAAATGGGTAGAAAAAATGATTTTTGGCATAGAAGCGGCAACAATACCCTTGGAATATACCGCTCTTGCCAGCACGCTTATAGTTGCAGCTCTTGCTATAACGCCCGTGTATATGTACTTCAACAGCGTTTACCGCAAAGGAATATCCAAAGAGGTCAAAGGCGGAGCTTGGAATTATTTGTGGATAATACCTGCCACCTTTTATATAACCTGGTTACACCACTTGGAGGATGGCGACGGCGGAATATTAAATATAGCCTTTGACACAAGGCACGTGCTTTTCTTCCTTTTTCTCAATGCAAGTGCTTTTTTTGCTTATCATACGGTTATACGTATGATAGATGCGCAGAGCAAAAATTTAGAGCTTGAACGCAGTAATCACAGTCTTACCCTGCAAACCCTGCAGCACGAAAACCTTAAGGAAAGAATTGAAGAAGCAAGACGAGCCAAGCACGACGTGCGACACCATATAACCTATCTTGACAGTTGTTTGCAAAAAGGTGAATACGAAAAGGCTAAGGAGTATTTGAAAAGCTACAAAAAAAGTCTGCCCGATGACAGCACAATAGCATTTTGCGAACACAACGTTATTAACTCCCTACTGCTTTATTACGCTCAGCTCTCGAAAAACGAAAGTGTTGATTTTGACGTGGTTGCTATGGACGTTCCAAAAGCAATCAATTTGCCCGACGAGGTTTTTTCCGTTGTTTTGGGTAACCTTTTGGAAAACGCTTTGGATGCCTGCTGCGAACAAACCGAAGGTGACCGTACAATTGTTATAAAATGTAAGGCAGACAAAAGCTCGTTCTTTTTCCGCATAGAAAATACCTATAATGCAAAAACCATTCGAAAGCACGACGAGGTTTTTTTGTCAAGCAAAGCCCACGGAAGCGGCTTGGGGCTTGAATCCATTAAAAAAATTGTTGAACGCTATGAAGGTATATTTGAGCCGGAAGAAGCCGATGGAAGATTTGTAGTGTGTGTTTTCTTAAACGTGCCGCAGTAATAGTTTACAAAACGACAGCAAAGTTTTTTCGGAATGATGTCCTGTTTACCATTCATAGTAAAAATGCCTCCCGTTCACTACGAGAGGCATTCTGTATTTATTGGTTCTTATTATACATCCCTTGGTTTGTTGCCGAGCTGATAGAATGCCACAGCAGAAGCGGCAGCAACGTTCAGTGAGTCAACACCGTGGTACATTGGTATTTTTACAGTATAATCGCAAGCAGCTATGGTTTTATCAGAAAGCCCGTCACCCTCTGTTCCCATTATGATAGCAAGGCGCTTTTCGTCTGTCAGCCTTGGGTCGCCTATGGCAAGGGTATTGTCCTTAAGTGCCATAGCTACGGTTTTGAAGCCAAGGGCTTTTATTTCATCAAGGCTATCATCTTTCAAAAACGTCCATTCGATCTGAAATACGGTGCCCATACTAACTCTTGCAGCCCTTCTGTACAGAGGCTCAGAACAGCCCGGAGTAAGCAAAACCGCATCCATTCCAAGCGCCGCAGCAGAGCGGATTATGGCACCAACGTTGGTAGGGTTCATAACTTTATCCAGTATAACTATTCTGCTTTTGTTTTCACAGATTTCACCGACAGAGGGTAGCTTTTTTCGCTTCATAGCGCACAGCATACCTCGTGTAAGCTTAAATCCAGTAAGCTGAGTGAGAATATCAAATTCGGCTGTAAAAACAGGGATATCGTTTATTCGGGAAAGAATATGTTTGCCTTCGCCCTCGATATGCCTTTTCTCCATAAGGCAGGAAACCGCCTCATATCCCGCATCAAGGGCACGTTCTATAACCTTTGGACTTTCTGCTATAAATAAGCCTTTTTCGGGAAACTCATTATTCAAAAGCTGAACCTCGGTCAAACGTGCATATACGTCCAGCTCGGGAGAAAGAAAATCAGTTATTTCTATAATGTTGTTCATACTATTCTCCATTATGTTATGTTGCTGTATATATTGTACCTGCATAATGGCTTGGTGTCAAACATTTTTTATGCGAAAAAGACCACCGAAAAATCGGTGGTCTCAGTCTGTAGACAAAGTCTACAGACTGAAACAGAGTGAGGGAAACGAAGCTATTTTTCACGAAAAACGAGTGTCGGCGTAGTGACCTACGACAGCGAAGTTTTTCGTGAAAGTGCCCTG
>JAZSLS010000049.1:0-9748 GCA_045535465.1 Eubacteriales bacterium | reverse complement strand
ATCTTTCGTCTTTTGATACTGACTATTACACCTGTCATTGCACGGGGGTGGAGCAATACGAGTTTATGAAAAACTATATGCCCCGTCTCAGCTATATCTCCGCAGGAGAAAATATTGTTATATAAACAAAGGCGCCCTGAGAAGAGTATCGTTTCTTCTCAGGGTGCTGTTTTTTAGTATTTTAATCTAAAAAGTCTTTTCTGTACTTTACTCCTATATGCTTTGCAAGGCTTATAAGGTTTTCGTCGCTTATGCTGTTTGCCTTGGGAAGGTGAGCGGTAAGCATATAAATCTGCGCCGCTTTTTCGACTGTATCAATAAGCCCAACAGCTTCGCTAAGGTTTCTGCCAACGGCATAAATACCGTGCATAGCCCATACTACAATTCGGTATTCCTTCATCTTTTCGGCGGTGGCTTTTCCTATGCCTTCGGTGCCGCAAACCATCCAAGGAAGAACCCCAACACCGTCGGGAAATACCATTATTCCCTCGGTACACATTCCCCAAAGGCTGCGAGTAAAGCTTTTTTCGTTAAGGTCGTGAACAAAGCTCATAGCCATTAGGTGGGTAGGGTGACAATGGGTAACAACTCGGTTTGCGGGGTCAACCTTTAGCCTTTCGATATGGCTCATAAGATGCGCAGGCAGCTCGCTGGTAAACCTTTTGCCGTTTTCAAACCCCCAAAGCACCAAAGCCACCTGACCGTTTCCGCTTATGCGTATAATGCCAAGGTCGTTGACGCTGTGATGGCTAAAGTAAGAGCCGGAAGCGGTAACCAAAAGGTATCTGCCTGCCAAGGGAGAAGCATCAAAGCCTATGGCGATGGTGGAAGTGACCTTTTGCACGTCCAGGTATTGGCTAATCTCCGCTTCTTCTAGCAAGTAGCTGATATTTCCGCTGTTTCGCTCACACCATCCCATATCAGCCATTCTTTTTTCAGCTTCAAGCATTCTCAAAACAAAGGGTGCGGTGTGTATATCTTTCATATAAGTAACTCCTTTTATTGTTTCTTCAAAACGGCATCTTTAACTCTGGCTTTTATGAGGTCAAAGGGTATAGGGGTATAGTCAATTCGTTCTACGGATACGCAATAATGTTGAGGGCTATAATCCCCTTATCATCGGAGAATTATGTACGTGCCCAAACAGGTTAGCGTAGGGCATATTGGTATTGACGTACATCGCATCGTGGGAAAGTATCCAAAATCCGTCTATAATAATCGGAAGGTCATAAACCTCTTTAAAGCCGTATTGTCTGTATGCATCGTTGCTTTCGGTGTCGTGGTTGCCCTTAACCAAAATTTTACTTCCGTTCAGCTTGCTTAAAACCTCTTTTTCGTATCCGGGTACGGAAAAGTCTCCAAGTACGTATACGGTTTCATCAGCAGAAACAACTCCGTTCCAACGCTTTATCATTTCTTTGTCCATTTGATACACGTTTTCAAAGGGCCTGTTTTCGTATCTGCGTATACCGTCATCGCCAAAATGAGTGTCAGCTATAAAGTAAAGTCTTGCCATCTTTAACACCTCTGCTTTGTGTTGCGTGTTGCGAAGATTATAACATATATTTTTGTATTTTTCAATAAGCAAGGTGATTTTACTGAGTACGACGAGCGGTGAAGTTTGTTCGTAGCAGAAAAAATAGGAATAAAAAAGAAGGAACTCGGATATACCGAGTTCCAACTTAAAAAACAAAAGAACAATTTTCTGCGTTCGGGACTATAGACGCAGAGAAAAGGCGATACAGTCGGCGGAGAATGGGATAGGAAAAATTGTTCCGAACGAGCAAAGTGAACCCGAAGTCGTACTGAGTACGACGAGCGGTGAAGTTTGTTCGTAGCAGAAAAAATAGGAATAAAAAAGAAGGAACTCGGATATACCGAGTTCCAACTTAAAAAACAAAAGAACATTTTTCTGCGTTCGGGACTATTTTTACATCCCATTAGCTATTCTTCATTATAACGCTTTCTATAATATCCGCCGCATCCTCACAGTAATCAAGGCACGCCTCAAGGTCGGCGTATATCTTCATCCAGGTGATAAGCTTAAGCGTATCCTTTTCGTTGCAGAAAAGGTCGTGAAGCAGCTCAGCGTGAAGATGGTCGCCATCGCTTTCAAGTGTGTTAACCTCAACAAGCTTATCGTTTATATCCTTGGATTTCTTAAAGCTTTTAAACTCCACAAGGGCTTCCTTAAGAGCGGCAGAGCATCTAACTATAAGGTCACAGAACTTAAAAGCACCATCTCTTATCTCGGATGCGTTAAACATATAAACACGACGCATTGCGTCGTCCAAAGCGTCAACAACGTCGTCAAGCTTTGTAGCCAGCTCAATAATATCCTCACGTTCAATAGGAGGAATGAACTCGTGCATAAGATGCTTAGTCATCTCGTGCTTTGCTATATCGGCACGGTTTTCTATTTCGTGCATACCGTCCATTTTGGAAACAAAGGTAGCCTTATCGAAGCTTATCAAAGACTTATTAAGATAGGCTGCCGCTTCGCAAATAATGTCAGCAGTGCTTACAAAATATTCAAAGTAGTCAAAATTCTTTTTCTTTTCTTTTGCCATTATAACTTCCTCCTAGAACAGAAGCTGGAATAATTTAACCATAAGGAACCCCAAAAGACCGCAACCGGGGAAGGTAAGCACCCAAGCCAGCACCATCTCTTTAACAACAGCCCAGTTAACTGCAGACATACGTTTGGAGGCGCCAACACCCATTATAGCGGTGGTCTTAGTGTGGGTGGTACTTACGGGGATACCCGTAACGCTTGCAAGCAGCAAGCACAAAGCGCCGCCCATATCAGCGGCAAAGCCCTGATAGGTTTCAAGCTTAACCATATCCATACCAACTGATTTTATTATCTTGTAGCCGCCTATGGAAGTGCCAAGTGCCATAACTACGGAACAAAGCACCATAAGCCAAGGCTCGATAATAAATTCGCCTTCCGTTGCGCCGCCTTTCATCATAGTTATACCAAGCATAAACACACCGATAAACTTAAGGCCGTCTTGTGCACCGTGCATAAACGCCATAGAAGCACCGCCCAGTATCTGTGCGCCTTTAAAGAATTTAACTGTCTTAAGTCTATCCATTCTGCGGCAAATAGCCTCTATCGCTTTAGTGGTCAAAAAGCCCATAAGCAGACCTAAAATACTGGAAAGTCCAAGACCGTAAATAACCTTTATCCATTCATCTACCACAATGGCATCCGAAAAGCTGTTATGCAGCGCAATTGCCGCACCGGAAAGACCTGCAATAAGTGCGTGACTTTCGCTGGTAGGGATACCAAACGCCCAAGCGGCAGTAGCCCACACAACAATCGCAAACAAAGCGGCACATAACGCCAAGGTAGCCTCGCTGCTGCCAACCCCTTCAAAATTAGCCATATTCATAATGGTGGCCGCAACCTGCTTGCTGAAAATAGACATTACAAAAACGCCGAGAAAGTTGCATATAGCAGCCATAATTATAGCCGCTCTGGGCTTCATTGCCCTGGTGGAAACGCAGGTAGCAATAGCGTTGGGTGCATCCGTCCAGCCGTTTACCAAAACAACGCCTAATGTCAGCACTACCACAATAATCATAGCAGGGTTATTTGCAATGCTGTTTAAGAATTCTCCAAAACTCATTCTTCCTCGTCCTCGTCGTCTTTTTCAACAACCTTTTTGGTAACACGTGCAAGCTCCAAACGGTGGTTGTCAACCAGCTCACCCTTAATGGTAAGAAGCTCTGTCTCCAAAGTAAAGGTCGTACCGTCCTCGGGTATAGCGCCGTAAAGACCAAAGGCGTAGCCGCCGAGGGTGTCGTATTCATCTACGGGCAGCTCCACGTTTAATTCCTCTGCTATCTCGTCCAGCATAACGTTGCCCTTGATAACCCAAGTGTCCTCCGCAACCTTTTCAATGTCAGGTCTTGCGCTTTCTTCATCAGGGTCATCGTCAAAGTCACCCATTATCTGGCTAAGCAGGTCTGTCATAGTAACTATGCCCGCAACACCGCCGTACTCGTCAAGCACTACGGCAAAGTGGTTTCTAATCTTCTTCATTTGCTTAAACAAAACGTCGGCCTTTATGCTTTCGGGCACAAAATGAGCGGCACGAACAGCCTTTTTCATAACCAAGGCCTTGTTCGTTTTGTCCTTAATAGCAAAATAATCCTTGGCGCAAAGCACGCCCTTTATGTCGTCAACCGTCTCACCGCATACAGGATAGTAGGAAAAACGGTTTTCAATAATAGTTTTTTCCCAAACGTCCATACCGTCCTCTTCCCAAAGAAAAGCAACGTCGGTACGGTGAGTAGCAAACTCGCCCACGGGCAAGTCGTCAAACTCAAAAAGATTATGTATGATTTCTTTTTCGTCGTCATCGATGATACCCATACGGGTACTTTCGTCAACCATCAGCTTTATATCGTCCTCGCTGGCAGCCTCTTCTACTTCCTTAGGGTCAATGCCCATAAGACGAAGCACCGTGTTTGTGGAAACCGTAAGCAGCCAAACAACGGGAGCCGTAAGGGTAGCAACAAACTTGATAAGGCCGGATAGACTAAGCGCCATCTTCTCAGCCTTTTTCATAGCCACTCTCTTGGGAACAAGCTCACCAAAAACAAGAGTGATGTAAGAAAGCAGTATGGTGATAACCACAACCGCAAAGGAACGGCCGACAGTTTCGTTCATACCAAGATTTTTAAACAGCGGAACAAAATAAACTGCAAAGTTATTGGCGGCAAATGCACTGCCCAAAAACCCTGCTAAGGTGATGGCAACCTGAATGGTTGCAAGGAATTTCGACGAATCCTCCGTCATTTTTTCAAGCCTTTTGGCTCTCTTGTCGCCCTTTTCTTTAAGTTGGGCAATTTTTGCATCGTTAACGGAAAGCACCGCTATCTCAGCACAGGCAAAAATCGCATTAAGCGATATCATTACAATCTGAAAAATAATAGGACCTATAACATCCATAAAAAATCAAATATCCTCCGTATAATAATGTAGCATATTAATTAACCTAAGATTAAACGATAGGGTATCAATCGTAGGTACGAAGGATTGGTGACTTAATGAAAAGTCCTGCTGCTATACGGCTCTTTGCCACAAAAGGCACGCTGAAAACAAAATTGCATAAGTTGCCCGCCCCGGGGTCGCTGTCGCTCATAAATCATATTTCTCCTTTTACAATATTTTTATGTATTCTAAAACAAAATTGTAAACACAAGGTTAACAAAAGCTTTCTTATGTATTAATTTTACGCATCTACGTAAGGTATTCCGTATAAGATACGGTAAAAAATGGTTGACAATTCTCATTTTTCGTGGTATAAATATAATGTAAGCAGAATACAAATACCAAAGCGGCGTTGCCGCTGTTATGGGGGAGTAATTCCGCGCTTCTAAGCGTGGGGCAGGTCAACAGCAAGGCGTATAGCCTGGTCTGCCATTAAAGGATGAGACTCATATACGTAGCGTATATGGGTTTATTTGTTTTTTGGAGGTTTTTTATGAAAGAGTATCTGCGTGACGTGGCTCAGGTCATCGAGGAGCAAGCTACAAGCAAGGAGGGGCTAAGCAAAGCGGAGGCACAAAAACGCTTGGCAGAAAACGGCCCTAATAAGCTTAAGGAGGCGGAAAAGGTTTCGCTTATCCGTCGCTTTCTTGGTGAGCTTGCCGACCCAATGATAATAATCTTGATAGTTGCGGCTCTAATTTCGGGCATTATGGCAATAGTAGAAGGCGGAGAGGGCTTTGCAGACGTTATAATTATAATGGCAGTGGTTCTCATTAACGCAGTTCTCGGAGTTGTTCAGGAAAGCAAGGCGGAGGCGGCAATAGCCGCACTGCAGGAGATAGCTGCGGCTACCTCTAAGGTATTGCGTGACGGTCACGTTGTTACCGTAAAGAGCGAGGAGCTTGTGGTAGGTGACGTTATAGTGTTGGAAGCGGGTGACTCCGTTCCTGCCGACGCACGTATTATGGAAAGTGCCAGCCTTAAAATAGAGGAAGCGGCATTGACGGGTGAATCCGTACCTGTCAGCAAGCATTCGGAAACCTTAAGCCTTGGCGACAAGGCAGACGTTGCCTTGGGTGACCGTAAAAATATGATGTATATGGGAAGCACCGTAGTATACGGCAGAGGCAAGGCGGTTGTTGTTGCTACCGGTATGGATACCGAAATGGGCAAAATAGCCGACGCTTTGGCAACTGCCGCAGACGAGGAAACTCCCCTCCAAAAGAAGCTTAATCAGCTTAGCAAGGCACTTACTGTTCTTGTTATAGCTATATGTGTCGTTATCTTTGGTATCCAGCTTTTGCGTGCAGACAGCATAAGCGGCGAAGTTGTTATTGATACCTTTATGGTTGCCGTAAGCCTTGCAGTTGCGGCAATTCCCGAAGGCCTTGCGGCAGTAGTTACCATTGTTCTTGCCATCGGCGTAACCAATATGTCCAAGCGCAGGGCTGTTATCCGTAAGCTTACCGCTGTTGAAACTCTTGGCTGCACACAGATAATCTGTTCCGATAAAACGGGTACCCTTACCCAAAACAAAATGACCGTTGTGGAAACCTTTACTTCCGATGAAGCGCTTCTTACCAATGCAATGTCCCTTTGCAGCGATGCTACTCAGGGTGAGGACGGGGAAGCGGTAGGCGAGCCTACGGAGTGTGCTCTTGTTAATGCTGCTACAAAGGCAGGCCTTTTTAAGGCGGAGCAGTCAAAGCTCTTCCCCAGAATAGGCGAAGCTCCCTTTGACTCTATGCGTAAGATGATGTCAACCGTTCATAAAACCGGTGACGGTGTTATTATTCAGTACACAAAGGGCGCACCGGACGAGGTGCTTAAGAGATGTACCAAGGCTTATGTCGGCGGTAAAACCGTTCCTTTGACCGAGCCTGTGAAAAACGCTATTCTCAACGCAAATAAGGAAATGGCAGACAAAGCTCTTCGTGTGCTTTGCGCCGCTATGCGTGTTTGGAAAGAAGCCCCCGCATCCTTTGAACCTGAAAATCTGGAAACCGACCTTTGTTATATCGGTCTCAGCGGTATGATAGACCCCATACGTCCCGAGGTTAAGGATGCAATAGTTAAGTGCGGCGAGGCGGGCATACGCCCCATAATGATAACGGGCGACCACAAGGACACCGCCGTAGCCATAGCAAAACAGCTTGGTATTCTTACCGATAGCAGTGCCGCAATAACCGGTGCTGAGCTTAACGAGTTTTCCGATGAATATCTTGCAGAGCATATAGGCGACTTTTCCGTTTACGCAAGAGTACAGCCGGAGCATAAGGTGCGCATAGTAAATGCTTGGCGTGCAAAGGGCAAGGTTACCGCTATGACGGGTGACGGTGTTAACGATGCGCCTTCCATAAAGAGCGCAGATATAGGCGTGGGTATGGGCATTACAGGTACGGACGTTACCAAAAACGTTGCGGATATGGTGCTGGCAGACGATAACTTTGCTACCATAGTTACCGCAGTTGAGGAAGGCAGACGTATATATGATAATATAAGGAAGGCAATACAGTATCTTTTGTCTTCCAACCTTGCAGAAGTGTTTGCTATATTCATAGCTACTCTTATAGGCTTTACAATTTTGGAGGCACCTCACCTTCTTTGGATAAACCTTGTAACCGATTCTATTCCCGCCCTTGCTTTGGGTATGGAAATGGCAGAGGGTGACATAATGCGCCGCAAGCCCCGCAACGCAAGCGACGGTATGTTTGCCGGCGGTATGGGCTTTGACGTGGTTTTCCAGGGTGCAGTGGTTGCTGCGCTTACTCTTATTTCTTACTTTATCGGCTATAAAATGGGCGGCAACGATGGCGATGCAGGTACTACCACGGCATTCCTCACGCTTTCTATGGTAGAGATAGTTCATTCCTTTAATATGCGCTCCCGCAGGAAGAGCGTGTTCAGCCTTAAGACTCATAACAAGGTGCTTTGGGGCGCAATGGCAATTTCACTTGTGCTTACAACGCTTGTGGCTTTCGTGCCCTTCTTGCAAAAGGCATTCGGCTTCTATGAAGGCCTCACCTTCGCAGAATATGCGGTTTCTCTCATCATAGCATCCACCATTCTTCCTATAATGGAGCTTACCAAGTATATCCAACGCAGACTTGGTAAATAAGAATAAAAAACTAAAACCGTAGGCACCCGCCTACGGTTTTATCTTTACTTTTTAAATTCACACAAGACGGCACTTTTGCCTTCATCGAGGTTCAAAATCTCCTCGCCAAACTGTAATATTCCTTCAAAGCTTATCTCGTCATAAAAGCTTTCACACTCCGACACGGAACCAAAATGCTTGTTCCAAAAACTATACTCAAAGCACAGCCTTGGTCCCCGCTCGGCTTTCACCTCAAAGGTAAAGCTGCCCCAATCGGAAACGGCATTCGCTTTCCAATAAAACAAGCGCTTGCTTTTACCGAAAGCACAAAGCCTTTTGCCCAAAAGTCTAAGCTTTGCCAAGTCTATCCTTGCCGTAAATTCGGTGGGAAAATGGCTGTCCAAAAAGATGTTTAAGCCATCCTCGCACAGCTTAATGCAAACGAGTTTCTTCATAGGCTAAAACAAAAGCTTTTCCGCACGGTAGATGTCGCCTGCGCCCATAAACAGCACAATATCCCCCTCGGCAGCGTTTGCCTTTATGTACTCCGAAATTTTTTCAAAGCTGTCCAAAAACAAACCGTTTTCCACGGCGTTTGCCAACATCAGAGAGCTTACGCCGTAAACGTTTTCCTCTCTTGCGGCAAAAACGTCTGCAAATACTTTGATATCCGCATCTTCAAAAGCGGCAACAAAATCATCAAATAAAGCGTAAAGCCTTGAAAAAGTATGGGGCTGGAACACAGAAATAATGCGCTTGGGCTCCATTCGCTTTGTAGCGGCAAGTGTAGCCCTTATCTCATCGGGGTGGTGTGCGTAGTCATCATATATCATAGCGCCGTTAAGGTTGCCCTTGTACTCAAAACGCCTGCCAACGCCTCTAAAATCCTTAAGCCCCTTAATAATAGCTTCATCGGGCACCTTGGACATAAACGCTGCCGCAACTGCCGCCAAGGAGTTGGAAATGTTATGCTCGCCGGGGATAGAAAGCTCCGCCCTGAAAACCTCACGTCCCTTGAATACCAAGGTGTAGGAGGGAAGCCCGTGGTCAAAACGAATATCTTTAGCATAAAAGTCTGCAGTGTCGTCCATAATAGAGTAGGTGTAAAATTTTCTCTCGTAGCCCTCCATACATTCAATAGCGTGTACGCTGTCCTTGTTGACTATAACACAGCCGCTGTCGGCGGTGTTATTAATAAAACGCTGGAAGGAATGCTCCATTTCTTCTAGGGAATGGAAGTAATCAATATGATCAAGCTCCACGTTAAGCACAACGGAAACGGTGGGAAAAAACTTTAAAAAAGCATCCTTATACTCACAGGCTTCAAAAACAAAATTGCCGTCGTGACCCGTACGGAAGGTGGAGTGAATGCAAGGAAGCTTTGCGCCTATAAGTATGGAAGGATCCGCTTCCTTGAAAGAAAGAAAAATCTGAGAAAGTATGCCGCAGGTGGTGGACTTGCCGTGAGTACCTGCAACGGCTATGGAGTTGGGGTATTCCTTGGCGATAGCACCAAGAAGCTCCGCTCTGCTTATGGCAGGTATGCCTGCTTTGCGTATGTATTCCATCTCAGGGTTATCGGCGGCGATAGCGGCAGTAAACACCGCAATGTCACAGCCCTTACAATTGTTTTCCGTAGTTTCGTA
>JAZSLS010000095.1:0-4623 GCA_045535465.1 Eubacteriales bacterium | reverse complement strand
AACACGTTAATTGTTAAGTAGTTAACTTTGTGGAGGTGTTTTTGAATGGAAGAAAACGAATTTGACAGCACTCTTAATAAAGCAATAAAGCTTTTTATAAGAACCGAGCGTCTTCATCACTGCGTGTTTGACCGCAAGGCGTCTACTTTCGGTTTGCACCGAAGTCAGCATCGTATGCTTATGCATCTTGCTCATAAGGAGAAGGCAATATCCCAAAAACAATTGGCGGAGGAGCTAGAGATAAGCCCTGCGGCAGTTACAGTTGCTTTAAAAAAGCTGGAGGAGCTTGGTTTTATAACCAGAGCTGCATCGGAAAATGACAGTCGTGTAAAGGATATACTTGTTACTCCAACGGGTAAGGAGCTTACCGAGGCGACTAGAAAAGAGTTTTTGGCTATTGACAAGGCTATGTTTGAAGGCCTTGACGAGGAAGCTTTGAATAATTTTATTACCTGCTTTGAAAAAATGCAGGATAACCTTAGGTCTATGTAAAGGAGTGGTTGCGTTTTGAAACGTTGGATGAAATACGTAAAGCCCTATAAATGGAGCTTTATTTTAGGTCCCTTGTGTATGATAGTAGAAGTTGTTGGCGAAGTTTTGTTCCCTAAGATGCTTGGAACGATTATAAACAACGGCGTAGGCACGGAAGGTCAAGTGGGAAGCGGTGTGTGGTACATAGCTACAATGGCGCTTCTTATGGGTGTTACCGCTTTGTTAATGCTTCTTGGTGGCGTTGGAGGTGCATATTTCGGTGCTAAAGCCTCCGTTGGATTTGCTGCAGACCTTCGTATGGATTCTTATTCCAAAATACAAAGCTTCTCCTTTGCTAACATAGATAAGTTTCGTACGGGTTCTCTCATAACAAGGCTAACCAATGATATTGTGCAAATACAAAACTTTATCAATATGCTTTTGCGTATGTGCTTGCGTTCTCCGGGGATGCTTATAGGCGCTGTTGTGATGGCTTCCATTACTAATCCCGGGCTTGCACGTGTGCTTTTGGTAAGCGTACCCCTTATGCTTTTGGTAATTGTTTTCGTAATCACCAAGGGTTTTCCTCGTTTTTCAAAAATGCAGGATAAGATAGACGCTCTTAACAACACAGTGCAGGAAAACCTTACAAACGTTCGTGTTGTTAAGTCCTTTGTAAGCGAGGACAGAGAAAGCGAAAAGTTTTACACCGCCAGCGAAAACCTTAAGCAAGCGGGTCTTTCTGCGATGAACGTAATGATTTTTATGCAGCCCCTTACGATGTTTATAATGAACGGCACCATACTTACCGTTCTTTGGTTTGGCGGTAATCAGGTGGCGGAGTTTATAAGCAGCGGTACAGGTATGGCACCGGGTGATTTTTCTGCTTTCATTACCTATATCAACCAAATACTTATGTCCATTATGATGGTTTCCTTCCTTTTCATAGCAACTTCTCGTGCAATGGCATCTGCAAAGCGTGTTTCTGCTGTTTTGGATGAAAAGCCTGATATAAATGACGATGAAGCAAAATGCAAGGCTGCTGTTGTTACTAATGGTGAAATAATTTTCAAAAACGTTTCTTTCCGTTATTACAAAAATAGTGACGACAAGGTTTTGGATAACATAGATTTAACCATCCCTGCGGGCTCAACCGTTGGTATTATAGGCTCCACGGGATGCGGTAAAACCACCTTGGTTTCTCTTATCCCTCGTTTATACGACGTTGATGAAGGCTCTGTTTTGATTGACGGTATTGACGTTAAAGATTACGACCTTGTGGCGCTTCGTGACGGTATAGGTATGGTTTTGCAGAAAAACCTTTTGTTTTCGGGTACTGTTGAGGACAACCTTCGTTGGGGTGATGGCAATGCAACCGACGAGGAAGTGCGTGAAGCGGCAAGCTTTGCACAGGCGGATGGTTTTGTCAGGGAAATGAACGGTGCTTACAAAGCAGACCTTGTTCAGGGCGGTCAAAACGTTTCCGGTGGTCAAAAGCAAAGGCTTTGTATAGCACGAGCGTTGCTTAAAAAACCCAAGATACTTATTCTTGACGACTCTACCAGCGCAGTTGATACCGCAACAGAGGCTAATATAAGAGAGGCTTTTCATACTTCACTTAAGGGCTCTACCAAGCTTATAATTTCTCAGCGCATAAGCTCTGTTATGGATTCGGATATGATAATAGTTATGAATGATGGCAGGATAACCGGCGTGGGCAACCATCAACTGCTTGTTGAAACCAACGAAGAATACCGTGAAATATTCTTCTCCCAAACTGACGGTAAGGAGGCTATATAGGATGATTAGACCATTAGAAGAACTTCAAAAACGATATAGCTTCGGGAGCAAGGGGGATAATAAAAGAGGACCCGGAAGAGGGCCCGGAGGCCCGGGCAGAGGCGGTATGGGACGCGGTGCTATGAACAAGCCTAAAACCTCTAAGGGGACTATAAAAAGGCTTCTTTCTTATCTTTCGGGATATAAGATACACTTTGTGTTTGTATTTACCTGCTTAGCTTTTTCCACGATTGCCGGCTTGCTGGGCTCGTATATGATTTCTCCGATAATTGATAAAGTGGCAGAAGAAGCGCCTCCTGCAATAGAGTACAAAGACGGTGTTTTAAGCGTAAAGGCATCCGTGCTAATGAAGGATTTAGTTTTGTATGAAGAGGCAGCGGGGGATATTGATGAAATTACTGCCGAAAGTCTCTCAAAGGATGAAACCCTTTCCAACAACGTTGTCTTCGACAGCAACGCAAAATACGTTTTGGAGTATATAAACATTTCGGGTAATAAAAAGGTTTATTATATTGAAAGAAATCAAGAAGACGAAAAATGTACGCTAACAGAGCAAAAGGAAGGCAACAATGACTTTGGCGATACCATAATAAGTAACGCAGTAGGTGTTATGAAACCCATAACCGAAGGCTTGCTGGGATTAAACGCCTCTTCAAAGGCTACGTATCTGTTAACGGGCATAATCGTGCTTGCGCTTGTGTATGTTGTATCTATTTTGTGTACCTACATACAAAGCCGTCTTTTGATAAGAATATCGCAAGGTGCAATACAGCGTATGCGTAACGACCTTTTCAAAAAGGTTCAAACTCTGCCTCTAAGCTTTCACGATGCAACCACCACCGGTGAAACGATGAGCCGATTTACCAACGACGTTGATAATATAGGCATTATGTTTGACTCTACGGCGGTAAGCTTGGTTTCGGGCGTTATCACCCTTATTGGCACTTTAATACTTATGTTCTACGTTAACCCGCTTTTATCGGTGGTAACCTTGATATTTATTCCGATATTTGTTTTCGGCGGTACTAAAATTGCTAAAAAAAGCAGTAAATATTACGTTGCTCAGCAAGCTGCCTTGGGCTCGGTAAACGGTTATATAGAGGAATCCGTAACGGGTCAAAAGGTTATAAAGGTGTTTAACCACGAGGATGAGTGTATAGAAGAGTTTCGTTTGTTAAACAATGACCTTAAAGAAAAGCAAACCAGCGCTATGTTCTTTGGCGGTATTATGGGTCCTGTTATGGGTAACATCAGCAAAATCAGCTACGCTATTACTGCAGGCTTTGGCGGTATTCTTTGTTATCTCACTCTCACGGGCAGCATTTCAAGTGGCAGCGCTATGGCTTTAACCGTAGGTGGTCTTACCGTTTTTGTTACCTTTTCCGGTCAGTTTGCAAGACCCATAAATGAAATATCTATGCAAATGACAAATATTTTTTCCGCTATGGCGGGCGCAGAAAGAGTTTTTAAGGTTATGGACCTTCCTCCCGAGACTCCCGATGCTGAAAATGCTACCGATATGCAGCCCGAAGGTATAAAAGGGCATATCATTCTTAAGGACGTTTGCTTTGGTTATACTCCTGAAAAAATGGTGCTTAAGAATATATCTCTCTATGCAAAACCCGGGCAAAAAATAGCCTTTGTAGGCTCTACAGGTGCGGGAAAAACTACCGTTACCAATTTGCTAAGCCGCTTCTACGATATACAAAGCGGTACAATAACTATCGACGGTGTTGATATTAAGGATATCAAGCGTGACGTTTTGCGCAGCAATATTGCAATGGTTCTGCAGGATACCCATTTGTTTACGGGAACGGTTCGTGAAAATATCCGTTATGGCAGACCTGATGCAACGGATGAAGAGGTTGAACAAGCGGCAAAAACCGCTTCGGCGCACAGCTTTATAAAGAGGCTTGAATACGGCTATGATACTATGATAGAGGGAGACGGTGCAAATCTTTCTCAGGGGCAAAGGCAGCTTCTTAATATAGCGAGAGCCGCTCTAAGTAAAGCTCCTATTCTTGTGCTTGACGAAGCAACCAGCTCTGTTGATACCAGAACTGAGCGTCATATTGAACGCGGTATGGATGCACTTATGGAGAATAGAACGACCTTTGTCATAGCTCATCGACTTTCTACCGTGCGTAACTCTAACGCTATTATGGTACTTGAAAAAGGTGAAATAATAGAACGTGGCGACCACGACGAGCTTCTTGAAATGAAGGGTAGATATTACGAACTGTATACAGGTCTTAAAGAATTGGATTAACATTAAACCTCCGTATAATCAAAGATTGTACGGAGGTTTTACATTCCTTACTAAAATAGGATACGAACAATTTTAGCAAAGAG
>JAZSLS010000026.1:0-8801 GCA_045535465.1 Eubacteriales bacterium | reverse complement strand
TCGATATGTCCAGTAGATATTCATCGTTGACTTCCGGAGTAGTAGGTGCTTGCTCTTCCTGTGAAGTATCTTCTTTTATTTCTTCATCTTCCTGCAAAGCATCTTCTTTTATTTTCTCATTTTCCTGTGCAGCGCTTGCCGTTAAACCCCAACCAACGATAGACTCGTCAGACAGTGCGATTGCATCTGTGCACACAGCGTTATCTATGTCGCCGCGAATCACATAGCAGGTTGGGGTCAACGTCGCCGTGGTGAGCTTCGATAGCGTGGATAACCTCGCGGCTTTCCTTGTACTTTTTGGCAAGGTCAACGCCTATCTGTACGTGAGAGCCGTCTACCTCGTGGTTCATAGCCTTACCGATATCGTGAAGCAAGCCCGCACGCTTTGCAAGGGTTGCGTCAATACCAAGCTCGTAGGCTATCATACCGGAGATGTGTGCCACCTCAATGGAATGCTTAAGGGCGTTCTGACCGTAGCTTGTTCTGAACTTAAGTCTGCCAAGTATCTTAACCAGCTCGGGGTTGATACCGTGAATGCCCGTTTCAAAGGTTGCCTGTTCGCCTTCACGCTTAACGATAGCGTCAACCTCCTTACGGCTTTTTTCAACCATCTCTTCAATTCTGGAAGGATGAATTCTGCCATCGGAAATAAGCTTTTCAAGTGAAAGCCTTGCAACCTCACGTCTGATGGGGTCAAAGGTGCTAACGGTAATTGCTTCGGGTGTGTCGTCAATAATAAGGTCAACACCCGTAAGGGTTTCGATTGTGCGTATGTTACGTCCCTCACGGCCGATTATTCTACCCTTCATTTCATCATTGGGCAGGTCAACAACCGATACTGTCGCTTCGGAAACGCTGTCAGACGCACAGCGCTGTATAGCAAGGGAGATTATGTTCTTCGCAATCTCCTCGGACCTTTCCTTATACTCCTGCTCTATGTCGGAAAGGCGCATAGCCATTTCGTGACGTGCTTCGCTTTCAACACGGTCAAGAAGTATCTGCCTTGCCTCCTCCATAGTTATGCCGGAAATTTTTTGTAAAAGCTCCGTCTGCTCTGCTCTGACTTTTTCAATTTCAGCAGTCAGGTCAGAATTTTCCTTGATCTTAGCGTTAAGCTGTTCTTCCTTTTTGTCCAGATTGTCAATACGCTTATCAAGATGCTCCTCTTTCTGAGTAAGCCTGTTCTCGATTCTTGTAATTTCCTTTCTGCGCTCTTTGGCTTCACGCTCTGCTTCGCTTTTGATCTTGTGTGCTTCGTCTCTCGCCTCAACGGCGGCTTCTTTTTTGACGGTTTCGGCGCCCTTTTTAGCATCATCCAAGATGCGCTGAGCTTCGATTTCCGCCGACTTAATGGTTTTTTCTGCGATAAGTTTGCGTACCAGAAAACCGATGAAGGTGCCAAGTATTATACCGGCAACGGCTGCAATCGCAATCCACAGTCCTGTCATCCGCAAAACCTCCTTAAAATATATTTAATCGCCTCTTTGGGCTATCAGTTTATTATAACGTAAAAACCCTTAAAAGTAAAGAGTTTTTTGCGTTTTTTTGCCCTAAATATTTGACTTTTTTAATAAAACTTTGTATAATAGGCGCTGAGGTGTTTTTATATGGAGATATATTTTGATAACGCCGCTACCACCCCCGTAAGCGACAGGGCAAAAGCGGCTTATATATCGGCGCTGGAGCTTATGGGCAACCCCTCCTCCGTCCACTCGGCAGGCTCGGCGGCAAGACGTGCCTTGGAGGATGCAAGAGCGACAGTGGCAAGCGCCGCAGGCTTTAAAGCCGAGGAGCTTTATTTTACCGCTTCCGGCACGGAGGCAAACAACACCGCCATTTTTGGCATAGCGGAGCGAAAGGCAAAGCAAAGCCGCCGTGTGGTGCTTACGGATTCGGAGCATCCTTCGGTTATGGAGTGTGCAAAAAAAATAGAGCGTGACGGCGGCGAGGCAGTGCTTATCCCCACAGTGGGCGGCGCTGTTGATACAGCGGCTTTGGAAAAAGCCTTAAAGGAAAAAACCGCCTTGGTTTGCGTTATGGCGGTAAACAACGAAACAGGTGCGATTTATGACCTTAAGGCGGTACGCAGCATTATTGACAAAAGCGGCTCCGGCGCACTGCTTCACTGTGATGCGGTGCAGGGCTTTATGAAGGCAAAGGGCATAAAAAGGCTTATTCGCTTAGCGGATACGGTGGCTTTTTCCGCCCACAAGCTGCACGCACCCAGAGGCGTTGGCGCTTTGGCTGTGAAAAGCGGCTTGCATCTGCCTCCTTACCTTTACGGCGGCGGGCAGGAGCGAGGTATGCGCTCCGGTACGGAAAACGTAGCAGGCGCTGCGGCGTTTGCGGCGGCAGTAAACGACTACACCGAGGACAAGCTTTTGGCAGTCAGCGCAGTGCGTGAGCACATTATACAAAGCCTTACAAAAGCAGGAAATGTAGGCTTTAACGTGCCCAAGGAGCATATAGACGGGATACTTAACATAAGCCTTTACGGCATAAAAAGCGAAACTGCCCTTAACTGCCTTTCCGCCGAAGGGATCTACATATCAGCGTCCTCGGCTTGTTCGGCAAGGAAGGGTGTAAGCTCGGTGCTTAGCGCCTACGGCTTGGAAAAAAATGCGCTTGACAGCGCACTGAGAATAGGCATCTCTCCCTATAACACCGTGGAGGAAGCCGATATACTGTGCGAGGCACTTATAAGAGCAAGAGAAAGGTACGGCAGAATATGAGAAACGATATACTGATACTTAAATACGGCGAAGTGGTTATGAAGGGTCTTAACCGAAGCTACTTTGACGGTATGATAATAAGGCGTGTAAAACAACTGCTTACGGACTGTGAGGGCACATTTAAGTTGGATTACAGCCAGTCTACCCTTATGATACAGGGGGACGAGGATGCGGATATGGATGATGCGGCAGAGCGTATGAAGCGTGTTTTCGGCATAGCCTCCGTTTGCCGTGCTTGGCAATGCGAAAAAAGTCTTGAAGCCATACAGGCAACCGTGGCTGAACACATTGACGAGCTTATAGGGGATGCCGAAACCTTTAAGTGCGACGGCAGACGCAGCGACAAAAGCTTCCCCCTTACCTCTCCCGAGCTTTCTGCAGAGGTAGGCGGCACCGTTCTTTCCCTAAAGCCTTACCTGAAGGTGGACGTTAAAAATCCCGACGTGGTTGTTCGTCTTGAGGTGCGTGACAAATACGCCGCAGTGCACGGCGGCGGTGAAAAGGGCGCAGGCGGTATGCCCGTAGGCAGCGCAGGCCACGGTATGCTTTTGCTTTCCGGCGGCATTGACAGCCCTGTTGCGGGCTTTCTTATGGCAAAGCGAGGTATGATACTTGACGCTTTATATTTTGACAGCCCACCCTACACGGGTGATGCGGCTATGGAAAAGGTGGAGACGCTGGCTTCCAAGCTTTGCGCTTATACAGGGCGTATATTTATGCACGCCATAAGCCTTACAGAGATACAGGAAACCCTTATGTCCACCTGTGACGAAAGGCTGTTTACGGTGCTGCTGCGCCGCTTTATGATGCGCCTTGCGGAAATGCAAGCGCTGGACGTTGGCGCAGGAGCGCTTATAACGGGTGAAAGCCTTGGGCAGGTGGCAAGCCAAACCCTTTCTGCGCTGACCATAACCAACTCCATACCAAAAATTTTGCCTGTTTTCCGTCCCTGTATCGCTATGGACAAGGAGGATATAGTACAAATCTCCAGACAGATAGACACCTTTGAGACTTCCATTCTTCCCTACGAGGATTGCTGTACAGTGTTTGTGCCTAAGCACCCGAACACCCGTCCTACTATGGAACAAATACTGCGAGAAGAGGAAAAGCTGGACATTCAGGGGCTTTGCGAGCGTGCCTTTGCTACCAGAAGACACAAGAAAATAGTGGGGTAATTTATGGAAAGTGCGGAAAAATTAGTAGCCTTACTTAAAGAAAAAGGGCTTAAAATTACCACTGCGGAGTCCTGTACAGGCGGGCTTCTCTCGGCCGCAATAACCTCCGTTCCCGGCAGCAGTGCAGTCTTTGACGGTGGGCTTTGCTCCTACGCCAACCGCATTAAAAGCGGTATGCTTGGCGTGTCCAAGGAGCTGCTTGAAACAGAAGGAGCTGTAAGCCAAAGCTGTGCTTTGCAGATGGCGCTGGGGGCTATGAACCTTTTTGGCGCACAGGTTGCAGTGTCCGTTACAGGCATAGCAGGCCCCGACGGAGGCACCGCAGAAAAACCCGTTGGTATTGTATATATATGCGTTTTAACCATAACCGGCGGTAAAACGATAAAGCTTTGCCACTTCACCGGTGACCGTGATGCCATCAGGCAAAAAACGGTGGAAACTGCTTTGCAAACCGCTATTTCGTTAATTGAATAAAGCAAAAGGGACACGTAAAACCGCGTCCCTTTTGCTTTAGGATGTGTTATGGTGTTCAGACGCAAATGCGCCTAAACAGGTAAAAAAGGAAGCAAAAAAGAAAACGAAAAAACAAGTCATCTTTCGCTAACTTATTTGCAAATATATTATATAACATTTAAACTTTTTTGTCAATAATTTTTGCGTTTTTGTGCGATTTATAGTTATAATCCATTTCTTTACCGCTCTGAATACAACAAAATACAACTGTTTGACGCAAAAATGCCTCCCGCTACATCACGAGAGGCATTTTATGATTAGTTTTTATTCTCTTAATACGCCTTGCCCCAATAGAGAAGCTGTGTAGCTTCCTTGCCGCAGCAAACACACTTGGTGTCAATTGCTTCCTGCGCAAAGGGAATACAACGGCTGCAAACGCCTGTCTTTTCCTTAACAGCGTCCTCGCAAGCCTCGTCACCGCACCACATAGCACGAATAAAGCCATCGCCCTTTTCTTCAAGCATAGAAACTATCTCGTCCATACTGTGGCAGTCATAGGTCTTTTGTTCACGGTTAGCAAGCGCCTTGTCAAACATAATGCCTGTTACACGGTCAAGAATTTCGGCAATCGCATCCTCAATACCTTCAAGAGGAAGAGTAAGCTTTTCACCGTTGCAACGGAGCGCAACAACGCACTGACCGTTTTCAATATCTCTGGGCCCAAGCTCTATTCTTACGGGAACACCCTTCATCTCATACTCAGCAAACTTCCAGCCGGGAGAGTTGTCACTATCGTCCATCTTAACACGGAAACGTGCCGAAAGCTTATCACGAAGCTTGGAGCACTCGTCAAGTACGCCTTCCTTATGCTGTGCGATAGGAATAATAACAACCTGAGTGGGAGCAACCGCAGGAGGAAGCACCAAACCGTTATCGTCGCCGTGGGTCATAATAATAGCGCCGATAAGACGGGTGGTAACGCCCCAGCTGGTCTGGAAAGGATGAACCTTTTTATTTTCCTTATTAGTATACAATATATCAAAGGCCTTAGCAAAGCCGTCGCCAAAGAAATGGCTGGTGCCTGCCTGAAGCGCCTTACCGTCGTGCATAAGAGCTTCTATGCAATAGGTGGAAACCGCACCTGCAAACTTGTCGCTTTCGGTCTTCTTACCCTTAACAACGGGCATAGCAAGATACTTCTCACAAAAGTCGGCATAAACGCCAAGCATCTGCTCGGTTTCAAAAATAGCCTCTTCAGCAGTTGCGTGGATGGTGTGACCCTCCTGCCACAAGAACTCACGGCTTCTGAGGAAGGGACGGGTGGTCTTTTCCCATCTTACAACGCTAACCCACTGGTTATAAAGCTTGGGAAGGTCACGGTAGGAATGTACTATATTAGCGTAATGCTCACAAAACAAAGTCTCGGAGGTGGGACGAACGCAAAGCCTGTCCTCAAGCACCTCGCTGCCGCCCATAGTCACCCAAGCAACCTCGGGCGCAAAGCCTTCAACGTGGTCCTTTTCCTTTTGCAAAAGGCTTTCGGGAATAAACATAGGCATACAAACGTTTTCGTGCCCTGTTGCCTTAAACATACCGTCAAGTATGCGCTGAATGTTTTCCCAAATAGCGTAGCCGTAAGGACGGATAACCATACAGCCCTTAACGCTGGTGTACTCAATAAGCTCCGCCTTCTTAACTATATCTGTATACCACTTGGCAAAGTCCTCATCTCTGGAGGTTATAGCCTCAACCTTCTTTTTTTCCGCCATAAAAACAACACACTCCTGTTACTGTTAAATAAAAATTGTCTTTAACTATTGTATTTTAGAATAAAGTTATGTATAATATATAAGATAGTATATCATTTTTTTACTGCGCTGTCAACCACACTTTAAAAAGACGGCGGTAAAAAATACTTATACGGAGGAATTTTGATGAAAAAATTTATTTGCTTATTACTTACACTTTCCATCGTTCTTGGCGGCTTTATCGTCAGTGCAGAAGAAAGCAGCACAGACAGCAGCTCGGCAGAGATAACCGTTCCCGATGACAGCTCTGCAGAAGCGCCTGCTCCCAACGACAGCAGTGCTGACGTTTCCGCTCCCGAGGACAGTAGCGAGCCTGACGACAGCAGTGAGCCCAACGACAGCAGTGAGCCCAACGACAGCAGTGAGCCTAACGACAGCAGCGAGCCTAACGACAGCAGCGAACCCAACGACAGCAGTGAGCCTAACGACAGCAGCGAGCCTGCCGAGGAATGCACTGTTACCGTTAGCTATGACAGCTTAAGCGGCAGTGTAACCGGCTGGGATGACAGCGACGTGTATTACGTAGGGGATACCCTTAACCTTAAGGTTTCTCCTCTTGCAAAAAAGGGTGTGGAAGCCGTAACCGTTAACGGTGAAGCCGTTGACTTTAGCATATACGGCGGTGACCTTGCCGTGGAGCTTACAGAAACGGAAATGACCGTTGAAATAAAATTTGCAGACACCGTTAAGGTTTTGGTTGACTGCGGCTTAGGCGGCAGCTTTTCCGTTGACGGCAGAAAGGATGCAAAAAACGGCACAAACTTTTCCGTTATTAAGGGCAGTGACGTAACTATCCGCATCAGCAACAACGCAAACCAGTCCCTTGATACTATCACCGATAACGGCGAAACAGCAAAACGCACCTACAACTATACAATCTCCGAGATAGACGACGACCACTGGATTGTTATTACCTTCCGTGAAACGGGCAATACAGAGGTTGACAAGTACAACGTAACAATAAGAACAGAGGGCAACGGCACAGTAAGCCCAAGCGGCGTAGTACAGGTAGAAGAAGGCGCCAACCTTGTGTTGGAGCTTACTCCCGACAGCGGATACGTTGTTAAAAGCGTTACCGACGGCAGCAACACCTTTGCCGTTCTCGGCAACACCTACACCGTTAAGGACGTTCGCTCCGATGCTACCATTACCGTTGTGTTTGGCAAAGCAAACGAAGACGACAGCAAGCCCGACGTTAACGAAGAAAGCTCTGTTCCCTCCGTTCCCGAAAACAACAGCGGCTACATAACCCGTGCAGAGATTGAGGCCGCAAGGAAGGGCAACCAGGTATTTATAGACATTTCAAAAAAGGCAAAGCTTGGCACAGACGCTCTTGCCTGCATTAACGAGCTTACCAAAAACGGTGCAGTTAAGGTAATGATAGGCGTTTCCGGTGAATATAATTGGGTGCTGCCCAAGAATACCGATTTTGATACCACTCTTTACGCAAACGGCATTGACTTTGGCGTTAACGTTAATAAGGGCGCAGCTTCTCTTGATATAAAGAAAGCCCTTGAAGGTAAGGTTAACGAGGCGGTTTTCAACATTCAAAACTGCGTTACCGTTGAAAGAATATCCGGCGCAAAGCTTCCCGACGGTACAAGGCTTGAGCTTTCCTTGGGCACCCTTGGCGAGTCCTACGGCTGGTACAAGTATGAGCTTAACGGCAGCATAAGCCCTGTTTACGGCAACGAAGGCGCTTTGGTTACCTCCGCTTCCGACGGCTGCGTTACCGTTGATATGCCTTCACCTCAAATTTACGGCGTGCTTGTTTCCTATAAAGGCGAGGTTGTTAAGGTTACCGTTAAGTGGAACGAAAACACCTGCAGCCTTTCCGTTCCGGGCAGCGTAAGCAACGACGAAAACGGTGACTGCACTACGGTTATTACCTGGCAGTACGGCCTTGACTTTGCTCTTGGTGTTTCCGTTAAAAGCGGCTACGTTATAGACAGCATAAGCTCTGCCGAATTTGCTGATATAAGTCTTTTCGGCTACGGTGTGGACGTTACCGCAGTTGGCGCAAGGGGCGAAAAAGGCACGGTTGAGGTGAAGCTGAAAGGAATTTCCAAGGGCGGCTCCATTACCGTTAAGACTATCGAGGACAACGAGCAAAACGTTACCAAGCCCGAGGGCAAAACGCCTTGGGATATCATAATACTTATAGCCGTTATCGTTATTGCAATGGTAGCAGGCGGCGTGGTTTTTGTAGTTAAATGGCGTCAAAGCGACGATGAAGAAGATGACGACGAGGATTACGAGGACGACGAGGATGACGAATAATCACCCCGTTTAAAAGACAAAGCAAAAAAACGCAACATTTTTGTTAAAGGGGAGCGCAGTGCGCTCCCCTTTACGTTTGACGCAAAGCCGGCGTAGCCCCTTGCGTTTTGGGCGGCCGATGACCGCCCCTACGGTACATACGTTGCCACGCCTTCATTAACAACGCAAGGGTTTTATTGTAGGGGAGCGCAGTGCGCTCCCGTTTTGCGTAATGGGTAAGGTCGGCGTAGCCCCTTGCGTTTCGGGCGGCCGATGACCGCCCCTACGAACAAATTCGTTACACGTTTTCATTGCCGAATTGTTTGGACGTTACCGTCTGTAGAATGGCAAGGCGCCTTTTGTGTAGGGGACAT
>JAZSLS010000107.1:0-9789 GCA_045535465.1 Eubacteriales bacterium | reverse complement strand
GAAGCTAATAGTCAACAAAAAATCCCCTGCCAAGCACAAGGCAGAGGACGAGTACATACTGTCGGGTAAGCTGTTTTGCGGTAAGTGTGAAAAGCCTATGCTTGGCGAAAGCGGCACAAGCCACACCAAGACAACCCACAGATACTACAAGTGCTACGGAGCGAAGAAGCATAACTGTGATAAGAAGACTGTGAAAAAGAGCTATATCGAAGACCTTGTTATAGAGCAAGTTAAGCTTGCGATATTTGATGACGAGGTGACCGAGCGTGTGGCAAGTGAAGTGATTTCTTCGCTTGCTGAGGAAAATACGGTTTTGCTCGGTTTGAAGAAGCAGTTGACCGCAACGCTAAAGAGCATAGACAACATCTTGAACGCTATGGAGCAGGGGATTATAACGGACTCCACCAAGGAGCGACTTGAGAAGCTTGAAACCGCAAAGAAGGCTCTTTCTATAGAGATTGCAAAGGAAGAAGCGGTAAAGCCAAAGCTTGACAAGAAACAGATCATTGCTTGGCTGCATCAGTTCAGAAAGCTGAACTTTGACAAGCACTCCCACCGCAGAAAGTTGGTTGATGTCTTTGTCAACGCCCTGTTCCTATACGACGACAAATTGATAATAATAATCAACTATAAAGACGGTGCAAAAACCGTAAGGTTAGAGGACGTAAACTCCTCCCCCTTGGGTTCGGAAACATCTATGCTTGCTCTGCCAAAAATCGACAGGTTTCGACCTGTCGATTTTTTATCCATTGCGAAAGCAATGGTATATCATCACGCATCAGCGTGTATCTCATCAGCCGAAGGCTGTATTTTCTGCGGCTTGATGAAACGTTTCCCTTCGCAATCTTACTCTTTTGCAAAAAATTAGTATTTTTTTTAAAAAACTCTTGACAAAGGAGTTTTTTTATTGTAAAATCAAACCGTACCAAAAAGGTACGGTTTGAAGGAGCTTACAGATATGAGGATAACTCAAGAAGCTGACTATGCGCTTAGGATAAGTGCATATCTGGCGCAGGCAGATATGCCTATCGGTGCGCCACACTTATCGGAGGAGCTTGGAATACCCTTAAGCTTTACGTCCAAAATACTGCGCAAGCTGTTGCTTGCAGGGCTGGTACAATCTACAAGGGGCGTTGGCGGCGGTTTTTCCTTGGCAAAAGAGGCAAAGGAAGTTACTCTTAGGCAAGTGATAGAGGCTATTGACGGTGCTGTTGCCATAAGACACTGTCTTGACGAGGGGCATAGCTGCAGCTATCAGCCAAACAAAAGCAGGTGCAGGTTCCACCGGGTGTTTGAGGAGCTTAACGGCATAATAAGAGGTCGTTTGGAGCTGTTTTCCATAGCGGATATGGTAAACGCCGCTATCCCCATAGAAGAGCTTACGGAACGTCTATATAAATTTTAATTATATATTTTGGAGGAAAAAACAATGAAACAGTACAGATGCAAGGTTTGCGGAGAAATAATAACAGGTGACCACATTCCCGAAATGTGCCCCAGATGCCGTGTTAAGGGTGACGACAAGTTTGAAGAGGTTGTTGCCGATAAGATGAGCTGGGCCGCAGAGCATATACTCGGTGTTGCAAAGGACGCTCCCGAAGCTATAAAGGAAGGGCTTAGGGCCAACTTTATGGGCGAATGCTCTGAGGTAGGTATGTACTTGGCAATGGCAAGAGTAGCCGCAAGAGAGGGCTATCCCGAAATAGCGCTTTACTGGGAAAAGGCAGCCTTTGAAGAAGCAGAACACGCCGCAAAGTTTGCAGAGCTTTTGGGCGAAGAGCTTACCGACAGCACCAAGAAAAACCTTGAAATGCGTGTAGCCGCTGAAAACGGTGCAACCGCAGGTAAGTTTGAGCTGGCAAAGATGGCAAAGGAGCTTAATCTGGACGCTATCCACGACACCGTACACGAAATGGCACGAGACGAGGCTCGTCACGGCAAGGCATTTGAGGGACTTCTCAACCGCTATTTCAAATAAGCGAAAAACCACATAAAATAAGGGTTTTTAGGACATCCGCCGTCTTGGTGGGTGTCCTTTGCTTGTATAACGAAAACTTTTAAGACCATCCTTAATATATTTACTTTATGAGAAATATGTGATATAATCTAATCGTAAATGTACAAAAGGAAGTGAAATGTAAGCTATGACTTTTGGTTATTTTATTTTTGCTTTGACTTGCCTTGCAAGCATTCGAAGCATTATCAAGTTCGCCAAGGGAAAAGAGGTTATGGCCCTGTTGGCATCTATGTTCTTTCTTCTTTTTTCATATGGTATTTTTATCGGATTCATATTTGGTGGTAGCGCTTTGCATAATGCATCTAGGGATTATGAATTATATCAATCAGGGCACTATTATTTGTCATCACACGGAATATGGACTGAGGTATCCTACGGAACATATTTGTTTGTACTTATTTCAGAGATTGTAGGGCTTTTATCTTTTATACCTTGTATGGTTTTAAGTATTATTTATATAGTACGACAGCGGTCAAATGACAAAAATATGTAATAAATTCAAGTTCGATGAGCAGATATATGAGAGATGATAGACTTCATTTTTCTTCATATCGAAAAAATTTTAGCCCAGTATTGCTTTTAGTGTGCGTCTAGCTGTGTAATTTTTAAAAAGCGGCTTAAATACTGGGAAAAATGGACTTTTTTGTGATGAAGTTCGACACGGCAAGGCATTTAAGGGGATTCTGAACTGCCATTTCAAATAAGCGGAAAAACTTGGGGATATAAGTCCCCAAGTTTTGTCTTTAAATGTTGATTTTTTTGCTTTTTTCGTGTTCTGTGCCTTTGTCAGCGGTCTGAGCAGGCAAGTGCCCGTCGTTTTTCTTTTTGCAACCTCTATTGCAAAGGACAAAAACTTGATGTATAATACAGTTAACACTTGCAAAACGGAGTGCAGATATGAAAAAGCTTAAAAATATACACTCTCTTAGGTTAATAGTGCCCATTATTCTTTTGGGCATCTCGACAGGGGCAGTAACGGGCGCTATGGTTACTCTTTACAGGCTTCTTGCAAAGCACGCCATAAGCCTTTCGGAGCAGCTATACCACTTTTTTGGTGAGCATCTTTGGGCGCTTAGCATAGCCTTGCCCGTGCTTTTTGCCTTTGCCTTTTTACTAAGCTATATTTACAAAAAAATGCCTACCCTAAGAGGCGGCGGTATATGTGAGGCTATGGGGCTGGTAAGCGGTATATTCACCTTTAAATGGCTTAGAAGTCTTATCGGCACCGTTACCCTCTCCCTTGCCAACTTTGTTATAGGCGTTCCTTTGGGCAACGAAGGCCCAAGCGTACAGATAGGCGCTTCCATAGGCAAAGCCTCTACTTGCCTTTTGGGAAAAAATGGTGAGGTATGGAGCCGTTACAGCATAGCAAGCGGCGCCTGCTCCGGCTTTGCCGCCGCAACGGGTGCGCCTATGACAGGCATCATCTTCTCTATTGAGGAGATGCACCGCAGATTGTCGCCTATGATAATCATCATCTCCATAGTGTCGGTTGCTGCCTGTCGAGCTGTTACTGAGCTGCTTTGCCCCGTTTTCGGTATCAGTGTGGAGCTTTTTCCCGCTATGTCCCTTCCCTCCCTTACGGTGTGGGAGATTTGGCTTCCCTTGGCTATCGGGCTTATTCTCGGCTTTTTTTCCGTGGGCTTTTTGCGTGCCTTTAATGGCATTAACGCTTTTATAAATAAAACCCTTTGCAGGGTACACCACGCTTATAAAATTTTTGCAATTCTTGCGCTTACCGTCCTTTTCGGACTTTTGTCCTCATCCTACGGCTCCACGGGGCATCACCTTATCGGAGAGCTTTTTGAACCTCAGGGCTTTGCTTTTTTGCTTGTCGCTTTGCTTTTGGTGCGTACGGTTTTGACCCTTTCCGCAAACTCGGCAGGTCTTACGGGCGGTATGTTTTTGCCCACCCTTGCCGTTTGCGCCCTTGCCTCCTCTTTGATAGCCCACGCCTTTGTTGCTTTGGGCATTGTGGGTGAAAACTATTACACCCTTATAGTGGTGCTTGGCGTTGTGGGCGGTATGTCCGGCACGATGAATATGCCCTTTACAGCCATACTTTTTGCACTGGAGGTGCTAAGCTGTTCCGGCAACCTGCTTGCCATAACGGTAGTGGCAGGAGTGGCTTTTGCGGTAGCAGAGCTGTTCCACAGCAAGTCCATTAACGAGCTGGCTTTGGAAAAACGTGTTGAAAGCGAGCGTCACGGCAAAAAGGCTACGTCCATAGAACGAGACGTAGTTATACAAAAGGGCGCTTTTGCCATAGGCAAAGAAATAAAGGACGTTTTTTGGCCTGCAAATTTGTTTGTGCTTTCCGTTACCCATCCAAAGGACGGCAATAACAACGGGAGCTTTTTGGGGGAAGGCGACACCCTTCACGTCAGATACACCACTTGGGACGAAAAAGCAACGGAAGACGAGCTTTTTGCCATAGTGGGCAAGGAAGGAGAATAACCTATGAACGAGCTTAAGATACTTGACGCTATACGTGACGAGATGAAAAATCTTACGGGGCATCTTGGCTTTTATTACAAAAATTTGGTTACGGGTTTTGAATACGGCGTGGGCGAGGACGAGATATACGATGCCGCCAGCGTTATAAAGCTGCCTTTGTTTTTGCACACCCTTAAGGGGGAAGCAGAGGGCAGGCTTTCCCTTTCCGACCGCATTGTTACCGAGGAAAGCGACAAGGTGCCAAGCTGCGGCGCTTTAAATATGTTTACAGGCGCCGTTGAGACCGACCTGCGCACCCTTTGCCGTCTTATGATATGCATAAGCGATAACACCGCCACCAACCGTCTGCTTCGCTATTTTGGGCTGGAGGACGTGGAAAAGGGCTTTATTGCTATGGGGCTTGAAAAAACAAAAATACGCCGCCGTCTTTTTGACAGCAGCGCCTCCCTCAAGGGCGTGCGCAACACCATATGCCCCAAGGAGTTAGGCGTGCTTCTTGAAAAGCTGTACCGAGGCAAGTTTGTAAACGAAGAGGTAAGCAAGTACGCCATAAGCGTTTTGCTTGAACAACAGGTAAACCACAAGCTGGACGGTAAAATTAACGAGGAAGTGCCTATTGCCCATAAAACAGGCGAGGACTGGCGTCTTAGCAACGACGTAGGCATAGTTTATGCAAAAACGCCATTTGTGGTATGCTTTGCGGGACACGATACCGACGTGTACAAGTGGGAAGACCTTATCCGCAGAAGCGCATACGACCTATATAAGGCGCAGGAATAAGTAGCTATTGACAAATACGGTGGGGTATGATAAAATAAAATCCCACGGGGCATTAGCGCAGCTGGGAGCGCACAACACTGGCAGTGTTGGGGTCACGGGTTCGAGTCCCGTATGCTCCACCAAACAGTGAAAATCCGAACCTTTATCCAATTGGAGAAGGGTTCGGATTTTTAGTTATGCTTTGATAAATGATAAGGCTTTATTTTTCTATGATAGGTTAATCAAACAATTTAAGGTGGCAAGAAAAAACTTGCCACCTTTTTGTGTGCTGCGTAGTTTGGCTGCTTTATCCTACGTGATTGAGCATCCTCCTGTTTCCAAGCGCAAATATCTTTTCGGTAAAAGCTCCTATATTGGTGACTTCCAATACCGCTCTGCAGCTTTCAAGCTTTGCATCCATATCATCCGCCATATGCAAAAGCTCTGCTTCTGCCAAGCAAGGTAAAACGGCTGCCCCGTATTCAAACTTCCCGTGATGGGAAAGTATCATATGGCAAAGAAGCTCAATTGCGCTGTCTCTTATCTCTAAGCTTTTGGCAACCTCTTTAACTTCTTCAGCTCCCATTATCAAATGGTTACTTATGCTACCCTTTACGGTATAATCCTTTACCATGCCGCAGGAAGAAACCTCAAACTCCTGTATCTTCCCTATATCGTGCAAAATCGCACCCGTTATAAGCAGGTCACGCACTAAAAAGTCTCCGTAACCATTAGCACAAAAATCCACCGTTTTGGTAACATTAAGCGTGTGCATAAGAAGTCCGTGCAGGAAAGCGTGGTGCACGCTTTTAGCCGCAGGGATATAAAGGAAAGCCTGTCTGTGTCTGCATAGCATAGTCATGCAAAGCTTTCTGTAATCGGTGTCGACGATTGAAAAAACAAGCTTCAACAAATCAACAACCGCCGCTTCAACGTTGATTGGTGCCAAGGGAACAAGGTCGTAGAACCAATATTTTCCCCCAACCGCAAGTTCAAGCGCAGTCAAACAGAGTTGTGGCTTGTCATCATAGGCACCAACGGTACCGTCAAGATATACCACCTCTCCATTATCCGCCTCGGAAATGTCGCCGCAATAATCCCAGAACACTACCGGTATCTTGCCTGTTTTATCTTGAGCAACCGCTCTAAGATAAGTGGAACCGTTTTTTGTGGTTCCTATCTGCACTCCGGTAAGAAGGTAATGCCCTTGAACGATGTCGTCACGGTCGAACGAAGATATACTTTTGTGGCTTGACGGTTCCTCTTCGTAATCCGTAGTGATGCCATCGGTCAAGCTTCTAAACAGCTTGTCCGCTTGCGAGTCGTAGTCCCCAAGGGGCTCTTCATCGCCAAGCGAAACGATTTCCGCATTTTCATCCTTCCTATCAAGTGCGTACACGTCTCCGAGCCAAACGAATTTGGTGCGAGAATCAATGCCTAAAAATCTAAGCATTTTTTCAAAGCAACAATCGTTAATATAACGAAGGGGGCCTTCAATCTTGCAGAACACATAAAAACCATTAACGTTTCTATGTTCCCAATCAGTCACCGTTATCATGCCATCGGGGGACATGTTAAAACAAAGTTGGTCGCCAAGGTGGTTAAAGCCATTAACCATAACCTTATCATTATCCAAAATAAAAGTACTCATAAAATTTCTCCTTATTTACGTTAGTCATACAACAATCAAATGCTCATTAGCTATATCGCAGGCGCGCACTGAGATATACCCAAATCTGCATCTTTTTGTTGCCAATCTCAAAAAGGTGTAAGTTTTGTCACCTTCTGATTATATTATACACAAAGTTATACAATTTGTCAACCCTTATTTTGAAAAAAGGTTGATTTTTTATCATTTTTATTATATAATTCTATTATCATATACAAAGGAGCTTTTTGGGCTATGACAACAGGTGAAATAATTAAAAAATTACGCAAGGACAACAAAATGAGTCAAAAAAGGCTTGCAGAAATCCTCGGCTATACCAACAAATCCTCAATCAGCAAAATTGAAAACGGTGACTTTGAATTATCCCACGCTAAGCTCGCTGCTATAGCAACTATATTTGGCGTTACAGTAGACTTTTTACTTAGCGGTGAAACCGATGAAAGACCTGTTAACGTTTTAAATAACATTAAAACCCTTTATGACGACGGTGCCGTGGAACTTCTTGAAACCTACGAGCAACTAAACGCCGCCGGTCGCAAAAAAGCCGTTGAAAACATTAAGGATATAGCAGAGATAAGCAAGTATAAGAAATAAACCTAAAACAAGACTCTCTTAATTGTAATTGCATTTAACAAATTATAGTAAATGGTATACAAATCATAAAACAACGCTACTGTCCGTTTTATAGGACAGCGAATGTTGTATAATGCAATCGTAGCAGTATAAGTTTAGGAGAATAGATATGAAAGAAGTTACAAATGTAGGCGTTAACATATCCGAAAAGGCGACTCTTATCTGGAACGTGGCAGATATGCTTCGTGGGCCCTTCAAGCCTCACGAGTACGGTCTGGTTATCCTGCCCATGACCGTTGTTAAAAGGTTTCACGACTGCTTGCTACCCACTCACGCCAAGGTGCTGGAGCAGTACGAGAAGGTTAAAGCTTTGGAGGTTGTTGACGGCTTCCTTACCCGTGCATCGGGCTACCAGTTCTATAATATATCCAACTTCACCTTTGAAACCCTGCTTGCAGACCCCGAGAACATCGAAACCAACTTCCGTGATTACCTTGCAGGCTTCTCCGGCAACGTTCAGGACGTTCTTTCTAAGTTCGATTTTGAAAACATAATAAAAAGAATGGTAGAGAGCAACACCCTCTACCTTGTCATAAAAGAATTTAATTCCGCAAAAGGTTATCTCGGTCCCGATAAGATATCCGCCGTTGACTGCGGCTACGTGTTTGAAGACCTTGTTCGTCGTTTTAACGAGTCCTACGGCGAGGAAGCGGGAGCCCACTTTACCAGCCGTGATATTATCTATCTGATGACGGACATCCTGCTGTCAGAAACCAGGTTCAACGGTCAGAACATTACCGTTTACGATATGGCTATGGGCACATCCCAGATGCTGTCTTGTATGGAAGAAAGAATTCACGCCCTTGACGAGGATGCAACCGTTACTTGCTTCGGTCAGGAGTTTAACCCCTCTACCTTTGCTATCGCCAAGGCGGATATGATGATTCGTGGCGGCGACCCCAACAATATGCGATTTGGCGACACCCTCTCCGAAGACCAATTCAAGGGCTATAAGTTTGACCGTATTATCTCCAACCCGCCTTTCGGTATCGACTGGAAACGAGAGCAAAAAGCAGTTGAAGCAGAAGCCAAGCTTGGCGAAGCAGGCCGCTTTGCACCGGGTCTCCCCAAAATATCCGACGGTCAGCAGCTGTTTGTGCTTAACGGTCTGTCAAAACTTGCCGATGACGGTAAAATGGCAATCGTTCAAAACGGCTCTCCCCTGTTTTCGGGTGATGCAGGCTCGGGCCCCTCTAATATCCGTCAGTATATCCTTGAAAACGATTGGCTTGACGCTATTATCCAGCTAAGCAACGACCAGTTTATGAACACAGGCATCGCTACATATATTTGGGTACTGTCCAAGGACAAGCCCTCCTACCGTGCAGGCAAGGTGCAGCTTATTGACGCTTCCCACTGCTTTGAGCCGAGAAGAAAATCCATAGGCACGAAGCGAAATGATATAACCGACTATTGCCGTGAACTTATTGTTAATGCATACTGCGAGTTCCGTGAAGGCGTCTACGGCGATAAGAACGGTATCTACTGCGAAAGTAAGATTTTTGACAGCGTAGAATTTGGCTATAACAAAATAGTGGTGGAAAGACCCCTGCTTGACGAAAACGGCAAGCCCATGTTAAAGAAAGGCAAGCCCGTTGCCGATGCCTCTCTGCGTGATACGGAAAACGTGCCGCTGGTGGAAGATATCGACGCATATTTCAAGCGTGAGGTTTTGCCCTACGCTCCCGATGCATGGATTGACAAGAGTAAGACCAAGGTTGGATACGAAATCCCCATGACAAGGTATTTTTATGAGTATAAGCAACCCGAAGCAGCCGATGATATTCTGAAAAGGATTATTGGCTTGGAAGATGAAATTTCGTCTTCTTTGAAGAATCTATTTGAGGTGAAATAGCGTGGAAAACGATAATCGTATTATATTGCCAGAATACTTATTTAAGAAACCTGAAACACAGGATTATTTGATTTGTTATATTGATTTGTTGGGTTCTAAATCAAATATATCCGAAAACGACGAAGAAATCTTTGAGAATATTTATAATGCATACAGTGTAGCAATGACAATGAATGAAACAAAGGTATTTGATAGATTTGAATTCAAAGTGTTTTCTGACAATATACTTATCGCCCAGGAAGTTCCCGATAAAACAGATTTTAAGAGTGTCTTTTCTGCATATAAAAATCTTTCAAGATTTTTACTACTGTTCCTTTTTCAATTTGCGAAAAGAAATATGCTTTTTAGAGGCGGAATAACCCTGAATTCGTTAGCAATAAATGAAATGATGGTTTGGGG
>JAZSLS010000151.1:0-17164 GCA_045535465.1 Eubacteriales bacterium | reverse complement strand
CCTCGTCACTGCGTACAAGCTTTTTGCGCTTGTCCACTAACCCCTTGTAACAGTTATAGGCGGCGGTAAACTCCTCGCTTGTGCCTTTGGGACGGCTTCTTACTTTATAGGCCGCAGCAGCTTGACGGTATGCCTCGTAGCTTAGATCAAGGCTGTTTTTAAGAGCTTCAAACGCCTCCGCCACCTCCGTATAAAAGCCGCTTTCCGCATCGCTTTCCACCGCAAGGTATACGCCGTTAAGAGCTTTTTCCGTGGTTTTTAGCTGCTTTTCCATAAGCTCCTTTACCACCTTGCCCAAAGCGGTGGCAAAAAAGCCCTTTTCCTCTAAATTATCCACGTCCTTGCAGTGGTCTCTTATAACGTCTGCCAGCCAGTCCTTATAAAAGGGGAACTTGCGTATACTGTCATACAGCTTGTAAAGCACCTTTACCAAATCCCTATCGTGCTTAAAGCCGGCAAAATTATCAAGAAGCAGGTCTATGCTTTTGTCCTCCTCCTCGCAAAGCTCGGTTATAAGACGGTCGGCGGAGGAGACAAGAAGCTCCTCGCAAAAAGCGCCGTCGCCTACGTTTGCGCCCTTGTAAAGCCCCAATGCAGAGGCGTTTTCTTTAACGTAGCGCAAGCAAAAGCTGTCAATTGTGCCAATATCCGCACCGGGCAAGGCGTAAAGCATTTTGCGGTAGCGTGCCTCGGAGGGGTTTGCATCCGCAAGCTTTTCCAGCCTTGCTCCAAACTTTTTTCTAAGGTCTGCGGCAGATGCCTTTGTAAAGGTAACTATCAAAAAATCGCTTAAGGTGTAGCCCTTTTCAAGCTTTTGCATAATGCGCTCGGTAAGGACGGTGGTTTTTCCGCTGCCTGCGCCTGCAGACACAAGTATATCCTTAACGGGGGTATTTATTGCCTTGGATTGCGATGGTGTAAACACTTCTCCGTCCCTCCTTTACCACTGCTTTTCATATTTTTTCATTCGGCAAATCGGCCCAAAAACGCAGTATTTGCAGTCTTTTTCCCTTTTTTTAAAGGGCTTTACGTCCATTTTCCCTGCCGCAATACGGTCGGCGGTTTCTTTAATGTGGTCGTAAACTACGTCTTTAAGCTCCGACACGGTTTTTTCCGCAAGCTTGCTTCTTAAATTTTTAACACGGCTGCCCATAGCGGAAATTACTTTCTCATCGTCAAGTATCATACCCTTTTGAGCGGGCAGCTTTCCCATGACATCGGGTAAGCCAAAGGTGCGGTACAGCACCCCTGCGGGCAAAGCCTGCTCCGCCGCTCCGTCGCAGTAGGCATAAAGATAGGAAAGCATTTGCAGGCCCTCTCCGTACTCCGCATCCTGAGGCGTTACGTTGTGGCCGCTGCTTTTGTAATCCACCACTCTAACGTAGCGTTTACCGTCTATTACCGCTCCGTCAAGCCTGTCTATGCTGCCTGTAAGGCGCACGTCTATGCCGCCGCTTGTTATAAGCCTTGGCGGCGTTATGCCGCCTTCCCCTATCTTTACCTCAAAGCCCTGAGGTGTAAAATCGCTTTCCGTAAACTCGTCGTTTAAGTCCATACACATAAAAACGGCGGCGTTTTGCAAACGGTCAAGCAGCTTTTCTAGACGTTTTTTAGGCTTTTCGGGCATTATTTTTTTCACGTATTCTTTTGATGTTGCGGCAATCTCCGCCTCCGTTTCGTCCCTGTCGGCAGGAACGTACTTGCCGCTTTCCATTCTTTTTTTCAGGTAGGTTTCCATCAAGTGATGAAGAAATGTGCCGCTGTCCATAGCGTTAAACTTTATACCCGCACTGTCCTTAAGGTGCATTTTGTAGTTTAAAAGGTAGGCAAAGCCGCAGTTGTTGTAGCAGTCTACCTTGGAATAGGAAAGGTAGCTTACCTCCACCGTTTCCGCACCCGTTGGTGCGTTTTCGTCCTGCAAGGGCGGCGCATTTAACAGCTCGGCTGTGGCGCTGTCCTTGGCAAGATGCTTTTTAAGCGCCGCCTTAAGAGCGGCGTTTTTAATGTAAGGCAAAGCGGAAAGCGCCGCCTTGCGGCAAAACAGGTAGTCTCCGTCATCTTTGCCGAAAGCCCTGCCCTCTCCCTTACCGAAGGTGGCGCAAAGGGTGGCAAAAAGGGGTGAACGACGGCTAACGCCGTCTGCCACGTGACTAACGAACAAATAGTGGGAGGAGGCACAGGCGCAATTATAGAAGAAAAACCTTTCCTCGTTTACCGCCTTGTCTACAGTAGGCAAAAGCGATACGCCCTCGTCCTCCAAAAATGCGCTGTCCTTTACGGTAAACACGCCGCTTTTTGCGGGCAGCGAGGGGAACTCGCCCTCGTTAACGCCAAGTATTATCATCGCCTTAACGCCGTCGGCACGCATAAGTCGGGCATCGCCTATATTCACCGCATCGGTATAGGAGGGCACTGCGCCTACGGAGGTGTTTGCAAGCTGAGCTTCCAATAACAGGTGCATCTCGCTTGCAGTGGTTTTTCTGTCGCCGCAAAGAGTATAAAGCCTGTCAAGGCAGTCCACTATAACGCCCCAAAGGGCGGCGGTTTTTGCTCCGCCGTCGGCATCGCCTGCGGCAATAAGCCTTTCTGCGGCAAGGGCAAGCTTATCCCTTACCCCGCACTCCTCCAGATGGGCATAAACAAGCCTTACCGCCTGCTCCACCCTAAGGTCTTTACTGCTAAGCGCCTCTATAACCGGACCTACGGAAAGGGCAAAATCACGCCTTGCAGCGTTAACACGTGCAAGGGTCTCCGCTTCCTCGTCGCTGAACTCCGCCTTATAGCCGTTGGGGTTGTAAAGCCAGTCCTTTTCGCCTATCCAGCTTTTACCTTTAATATCCCAGCTCTCGCCGTAGCGGATAAGCATATCCGCATCCTCTTCCTTTACGGCGGAAAAGCTTGTTTTTAGGTATTTTTTTACAGAAGTAAGCGAAAGACGGCTTTCTGCCATTTCGAAAAGGGAAAGCACTGCCGCCGAAAGAGGTGAGAGAGCAGCACTGTCCTTAGATGCAAAGTAAAAGGGTATGCCGTAGGAGGCAAAAACCGTATCTATTACGCCTCGGTATGCAGAAGGGTTTCTTACGGCTACCGCTATCTCGCTAAAGCTAAGCCCTTTTTCCAAAAGGGAAAAAACTACGCTTGCGGCATAAAGAGCTTCGTCGTGTCGGCTTTCGCAGGAAACGGCTTCTATTTCATCGCTGTCGCCCTTAAAGGGCTTGCCGCCTGACCAAAAGGTTTCCTCACCGTAGGCAAGAGCTTGGCTTTTTACACGGTGGTTTGATTTAAGAGGGATGTCATCGCATTTGCCGCCGCAAAGCCTTTTAATTTTTTCGGCACATTCTGCAGTGCCGTCAAATATGCCGCTTTCTTCCTCCTCCACGGTAAAGCTTACAAAAAGCTCTGCAGCGTTTTTACCTATTATTTCTATAATTTTGTACTGCTGAGGTGTATATGTATAAAGCCCGTCAAGGAAAACCGCCTTGCCTCTGAAAAACTCCTCCACACCCTCTGCCTTTGCCAAGCGGGTAAGGGGGTCGTTGTCGTCTAAACGGCTGTCTCCAAGCAGCCTTTGGTACTCGGCATATATAAGGGCTACGTCCTTAAGCTTTGCCTGAATACCGTCCTCCGCCTTTTTTTCTTTTGCGGTATCGGCTATTTCCGCAAGGTGCTCGGGAGTGATAAGAAGGCGCTTTAGTGCGCCTATGGTAGCATAAAGCTCCCCTACCGCATCCTTGCCCGCACCTGTAAACAACGAAAGCTTATCTTTAAGGTTGGCCAGCGCCGTTGCCACAAGCAAAAGCGACCCTGCGCTGTCAACGCTGTCGGCGCTTACGCCGCCTATCTCTCGGAAAACACGGTTAGGCAGTCTTTCAAAATTCAAAACCTCGGTATTAAAATCAAAAAGCCCCGCCCTCTCAATAGCAAGCTCCGCCGTAAGGCTTTGCTGCTCCGGCACTAAAAAAAGGCAGTCCATTCCTATGGACTGCATCTCTTTAAGGCAAGTAAGCATATATTCGGTTTTTCCGTATCCCGCTCTTCCGAAAATTCTGTGTAGCATAAACTTCCTCTTTTCTTTAACGATGGAACCATTCCAGCAGCTTAAATCTAAAAACGTAGCCGCTTTTTTTAGTATCAAACACCTCGCCGCTTTTCACGTCAAGGCTTTCTGTTGCGGCGGCGGTACAAAGCGGCGGAAACGCCACGCACCACCAATTTGCGCCCTCTCCCTCGCCAAGCACTATGCGCAGGGAAAGATACTCCCCGGACGGAAGCCTTATGTTTTCGTATTCTCTGGTGGGGTACACTTCCTTTCCCAAGCGGTAATCCGCTCTGTAGGGTGCGCCCTCTCGTTCAAGGCAAGCGTTTGCCGCCTTTACGGCACGCTTTGCCGCATCCTCTAATTTTAATTTTGCATCCTCTACGCTATCGCTGTCCTCAAAGCAATCTGACGCAAGTATCTCGTCACGCACCAAAAGCTTTAGGTCTTGGTCGTAACGGCTGTCTGAGTTTGCAAGGATATGAAGCCTTATTACGCTGTCGTATACCTTGCCCTCTTCCATAGGCAGTGCCAATTTACAAAAGCCGAGAGTAAGCGCCGAAAGACATAGACAAAGGATAAGTTTTTTTACAAATTTCATTAACAGCCACGCAGGTATGTACCCGCCTTTTTCTCCTTTCATAAAGGATTATTGACGGGAAAAGAGTGGCTTATTCGCTAAAGGCTACGCTTTGGCAAAGAATGCCGCCTGTGGCATTTGCGGCGTCTACGGCATCCTTTTCGCAGATGAACACGCCGAAAACCGTAGGGCCCTTGCCCGTTACCGTAGCTGCTAGGGCTTTATGCTTAAGCAAAAGCAACGCATTGGCTTCTACTGCGCTGCAAACGCCTTTTGCCACGTCATAAAAGCTGTTTGCGGCAAGGTGTGCCGCCTTTTCCGTATCCCCCGCAAGTATAGCCTCTCTGCAGGCACGGCTGTCCGAGGGAGAAGCGCCGCCGCCATCAAGCAAGGCGTACATCTTAGGTGTGGAAAGCGGTGTTTTGTCAAAAAGCAAAACGTAGTAAAAAGATGCGTGAGGTAATACCTCCAGCACGTCGCCTACGCCCGTGGCAAAAACGGTTCCGCCCTTTACGCAAAAGGGTACGTCTGCCCCCAAGGGCGCAGAGAGCTTTGCCAGCTCATCCACCGTAAAGGGATTACCGTACAAACGGTTTAGCGCACGAAGGGTTGCAGCCGCATCACTGCTGCCGCCGCCCAGACCTGCGCATACGGGTATGTGCTTGGTAAGCTCTATACACGCACCGCCCTTTATGCCGCTTTGTCTGAAAAACAGCTCTGCCGCCCTGAAAGCCAAATTTTTTTCGTCGGTGGGCAGGCGGCTTTTTTCGCAATTAAGGCTTACGTTTTCCGCTTTTTCTATTTTTACCGTGTCGTAAAGGCTTATGCTTTGCATAACGCTTTCAAGGGAGTGGTATCCGTTGGGAAGCACGTCGCCCACGGTAAGACAAAGGTTTAGCTTTGCGTAAGCACGTTCGGTTAAGACAGTCATATTTTAAGTATCCTGTTTGTTTTTATGTTTATTGCGCCTATGGGACAAAGCTCCTGACAGCAAAAGCAATGTATACAGTCGGCACGGTGTATCTTGGGGCGCTTTTTCTTCATCTCAATGGTGTGTACGGGGCAATACTCCGCACATTTGCCGCAGCCTACGCACTTGGCTTTTTTAACCACGGGCTTTGGACGGAAAAGCTTTATAACTCTGCCGCCGCCCATCCTTTGTACCCTTGCTATCCACGAAACCGCCCCCGCCGAGTGGCTGTCGGGCAGCACCGTGTCGGAGCATTTTAGTGCATCAAACTCCTCTTTTTTAAGGTTTGTAAGGCTGTAATCCGCCTCTGCGGGGCAAAGAGAGCGCTCTATTGCGTCCTTTAGCTGGGGTACCTCCATAGGCTTAATGCAAAGAAGCGCAGCGCAAACCAGGTCTGCCGTGAAGGCGTTTTTGCTTACGGCAACAAACCCGTACTTTTTGGGAATACCCGCCGTGGGGCCGTTGCCCTCCATACCCAGTATGCCGTCAACTATATTGATGCCCACAGGCAAAGCCAAATGCAAATCGTTTAGCATTCTTGTAAAATGACGGATATCCGTAAACCTTGCGTGCAGCTCAAACTTACGCATACCGGGTACTGCACCAAAGGTGTTTTTTGCCGCACCGGAATAGGTTGTAAGAGCGTGAGTTTTAAGCTTACAAAGGTTTATTATAAAATCCGTTTCCGCTAAAGGCTTTATTATCTCAAAGCTTTTGGAAATAAGCCCTTGGGGGTAAGAGATATTGGCGCTTTCCGCCTTGGTGTAAAGATGCACGTCAAGGTCACTAAGTGCCTCGGTAACGCCGCAGCCCGCAAACTGGTTTTTTGCGGTAGCTTCGCTGTAAGGGCCGCCGTGGCTTTCCGCCACCGTAACCTCCTTGCCCGCCTTTAAAAGCGCCTTGCATATAGAGCGAAGCATAAGCGGGTGAGTGGTTGTACCCGTGTCAAGAGGCTTTCGTGCCACAAGGTTTGGCTTTATAACTACGTGGCTTTTTCCCTCTGTAAGCTTGTCTATGCCGCCGTAGGGCGCAAACATCTTTTCCGTAAGGGCATCCATAGACGCCTCGGTGTATTCGCTTTCCTTATATAAATAAACTTTTTCCATAGCTTTTCCTTTAAAACAGGGTTAATTGGTCAGACTCCGGCAGGTCCTTTACAGCGCCCGTTTTCCTAAGCACCTCCATTACCGTTTTGGTAAGACCCGCTATACGCTTAAGCTCCTCTTGGGTGGTAGCGTTTTCACGGTGGATTGCCTTGTGGATGTTTTCCGCCGCCGCATCGCCAAGGCCGTTAAGGGATGCCAACGGCAACCTAATCTTGCCGTTTTCGGGAACAAAGGCAAACGCCGCAGACTTAAAAACGTCAACGGGTAAAAACTCAATATTCCTTGCCAGCATCTCACGCACAAGATATAAAACGGAAAGGGTATCCTTTTCCTTGGCAGAGGGCTCTTTTATAGCCTCAAGCGCTTCCTTTGCACGCTCTGCCGTCTCTTTGTTAAGCATAAGCTCCGCATCAAAGCCCTTTTGCTTTACGGTAAAGTACGCCGCATAAAACTCCAAGGGGCGGTGCACCTTAAACCAGCCAAGACGCAAAGCGGCTATCATATACGCCGCTGCGTGAGCTTTGGGAAACATATATTTTATTTTCTTACAGCTTGCTATGTACCATTCGGGAACACCTGCCGCAAGCATTTCTTCCTCGTACTCGGGCTTTACACCCTTGCCCTTTCGCACGTCCTCCATTATCTTAAAGGCGCTTTGGTAGTTAACGCCCTTTTGGATAAGGTAAAGCATAATGCTGTCACGGGTACCAATTATCTCGGAAATGGTGCAGGTGCCGTTGTTTATAAGGTCCTCGCCGTTGCCAAGCCATATACCCGTACCGTGGGAAAGCCCCGATATCTGAAGCAGGTCGGAAAAGCTCTTGGGGCGTGCTACCTTCAGCATCTTACGAACGTAAGGCGTGCCGCACTCGGGCATACCGAAGGTACCTGCCTCGCTTCCTATCTGCTCAGGGGTAACTCCAAGGGGTTTTGTGGAAACAAACAAATCCATTACCGCACGGTCGTTCATAGGCACGTCACGAACGTCAATGCCCGTATAATCCGTAAGCTTGCGGTAGATGGTGGGCACGTCGTGGCCCAGCATATCCAGCTTAAGCAGGGTATCGTGCAGGAAGGAAAAGGCAAAGTGGGTGGTAATAACGCCTGTGGACTCCTTCTCCGCAGGGTACTGAACAGGGGTAAAGTCATATATCTCGTACTGCTTGGGGATAACCACTATGCCGCCGGGATGCTGTCCCGTAGTGCGCTTAACGCCTGTACAGCCTACGGCAAGACGCATTATCTCTGCCTTGGAAAGGTTTTTTTGATGCTCCTCCGCAAACTTTTTGGCATAGCCTATGGCGGTTTTTTCTTCTATGCCCGAAACGGTGCCTGCACGGAAGATGTTTTCCGCACCGAAAAGCACTTCGGTATACTTATGGCTTCTGCCCTGTATCTCGCCCGAAAAGTTAAGGTCTATATCGGGCGCCTTGTCGCCCTTAAAGCCAAGAAAGGTCTCAAAGGGTATGTCGTGACCGTCGTTTATCATCTTTTCCCCGCAGTCGGGGCAATTTTTATCAGGCAGGTCAAAGCCGCTGCCAACAGAGCCGTCAAGGAAAAATATGCTTTTTTTGCACTTTGGGCAACGATAATGGGGCGGGAATGGGTCAACCTCGGATATACCCGAAAGGGAGGCAACCACCGAAGAGCCGACAGAGCCTCTTGAGCCTACAAGGTAGCCGTTTTCCTCACTGTTTGCAACCAGCTTTACGGCTATCATATAAAGGGAGGCAAAGCCGTGCTTTATAATGGAAGTCAGCTCTCTTTCAAGCCTGTCCTTTACAACGTCGGGAAGTGGGTCGCCAAAGCGGTTTTTGGCTTCCTCGTAGCAAAGGCGTTGTAAATCCTCTACCGCACCCGGCAGCTCGGGAGTGTACTGGCCGTCGGGGATAGGCAATATCTCCTCCACCATATCTGCAATAGCTCTGGTGTTGGTAACCACCACGTCAAAGGCGGTCTGCTTGCCCAGATATGCAAACTCCTCAAGCATTTCATCGGTGGTGCGAAGGTACAAGCCCGTATCACGGTCTGCGCCCTTCATCTTTTTAACGCAAAGCATAACCTTGCGGTATATCTCGTCCTCTTTGTTAAGAAAATGCACGTCGCCCGTAGCAACGCATTTTTTGTTTTGCTTTTTGGCAATAGCCACTATTTTGCGGTTAATGTCCCAAAGGGCTTCATCATCCCTTACTCTGCCCTCTTCTATAAGGAAGGCGTTGTTGCAGTTGGGCATTATCTCAAAATAGTCGTAAAAGTCTGCAATCTTTAAAATATCGCCGTACTTTTTATCCTCAAGTATAGCTTGATACAGCTCGCCTCTCTCGCAGGCGGTGCCTATAAGAAGCCCCTCTCGGTGTTGGGCAAGCACCGTTTTTGGTATACGGGGCGTACGGTGGAAGTAATTCAAAAATGAATAGCTTATAAGCTTATAAAGGTTTTTAAGACCCGCGTTGTTAAGCACAAGGATGGAGATGTGGTAAACCTCCTTTGCCTTTTTGGGGTCGGAGGATGCGCCCATAGCATCAAGCATCTCGCCTACGGTGTAAATGCCCTGCTTTTTAAGCTTTTCTATCATACAGCCAAGGATGGCTGAAAGCATTTTTGTATCGTCGGTTGCTCTGTGGTGGTCAAACTCACCCAACTCAAAATACTCCGCAAGTACGTCCAGCTTATGTTTTTTAAGCTCGGAATTTAAGTAGCGTGACAGAGAAACGGTATCAAGATAAGGATTATCAAAGGTAATGCCGTTTTGGTTGGCAACACGGCGGATAAAGCTTGTATCAAAGGGTGCGTTGTGGGCAACAAGCATTCTGCCCGCAGCAAAGTCAAGAAAAGCCTTTACCGCCTCTGCCTCACTTGGGGCTCCCTTTACCGTTTGGTCGCTAATGCCCGTAAGTGCGGTTATCTCCGCAGGGATGGGCATACCGGGGTCAACGTAGGTTTCAAACTCCTCTTTTATTTTACCGCCCTCGTAAAGAACAGCGCCTATCTGGGTTATGCCGCAGGTGTTGGGGCTAAGACCTGTGGTTTCTATATCAAAGACGATAAAGCTGTAGTCCATAAGCTTGCCGTCAAACTTGCTGCTGTAATTAAAAATAGCTCTTGCGGTATCGTCCACAAGGTAGCCTTCCATACCGTAAATGGGCTTTACGGGAGAGGGGCCGCCTCGTTTTTTTGCGGTTTCTGCCATTATCATAGGGTAAGACTGCACGTTGCCGTGGTCGGTAACCGCAATAGCGGGCATATTCCATTTTTCCGCTGTGCGTATAAGCAGGTCGGGAGGACACAAAGCGTCTGCTGCCGACATAGTGGTATGTAAATGAAGCTCCACTCTGGGTGTGGGATGGGTATCTATCCTCGGAAGCTTTTTGATTTTGTTTATGGAAAAGGCACGCACCACGTACTCGCCCTCGTATTCGTCAAAGCTAAGCTTACCGTCAACAATAAAACAGGCACCTTCTTTTACGCCGTCAAGGGCACCGCCTATCTCCTCGGATATGCGCACTATCACAGAGCCTTGCAGGTCGGTAAGATAAAAGCGAAAGCTTATCTTTGTACCGTCACGGTTTTCCTTTTTGTCAACGTAAAACACCTCGCCGCAGAAAACGTTTTTGGCGTTTTGCTTAAGGGCGGAGATGGGCGTGGGCGCAGCGCTTATTTCTCTTCCGTGTAAAACCTCCCTCTCCCTTAGGTCAAAGGAAATTTTACCGCAGGTAATAACGCCCTCGGTGTCGGTTTCGTGTATCTCCGTATCCGCTTCCTTACCGTAGGCGCTTACGTCCTTGGGAGTATTCTTTGCCTCCTCTATACGGCGCTTTTGCTCCTCCTCACGCTCGGCTTGCTCACGCTTTCTTGCCTCTATCTCACGAAGCATTTCCGAAGCCTTTTTCTCCATAGCGGTAACCTCCTCGGATTGGAAGGTGAAAACTGCGTTGCCCGAAAAGTATACCCTTACACGGTTTGCAAAACGGGCAGAGATAAGCTCTTCAAAAAAGCGCTCCGCCTTCACCTTGTAAAGATAGCAGGGGTCAAGCCCGTCACGAAGCTTTATGGTAAGCTTCCCCTCCTCGTAGGTAAAGGAGCAGCCGTCAAAAAAGCCTATGGCTACACCACGGCTGTCGTACCTTGCAAAAACCGGTATAAGGTCGGGTGCGTGGTCAAGGCAAAAGTCCACACCCGTAAAAACAGGGCGCAAAGATACCTCGTTAAGCTGATAGGCGTTTTTTATCTCTTCCTCGGCGGAAAGCACGGTGGCAGAAGCTATATAGCGGGAAAAAGAAAGGGCGGCAAACAAAGCGCGCCCCTTGGTGTCCACACGAACGTCCATCTCAGTAAGAAACCCCAAGGCTTCCTTTATATTGTCTTTAAAATTGCATCTGGCAAATTTCTTTAAAAAAGCGTCCTTCATCTATATCTCCGTATTCTCGCTTATAAGAGCGTAAATTTCCATTATAAGCTCGTCAACTACCTTGTCCGTATGTACTCGGCGTATAACCTTGCCCTTGCGGAAGATAACAGCCTCGTCACCTGCGCCTGCTGCGCCTACGTCTGCCTCTGCCGCCTCGCCGGGGCCGTTAACTATACAGCCCATAAGGGCAACGTTTATCTGCTTGGTACACTCAATGCTGTCTATCCTTGCCTTAAGCTCCTTTGCCTTTCCTATAAGGTCAAAGCGGGTTCTGCCGCAGGTGGGGCAGGAGATAAGGTTAATGCCGTGCCTTAGCCCTACGCTTTTAAGTATCTCTTTGGCGGCTAAAACCTCCTCGGTTACCTCCTCGGTAAGGGAAACACGTATGGTGTCGCCAATACCGTCAGCAAGAAGAGAGCCTATACCGATAGCGCTTTTAATAAGGGCTGCGTTGCCCGTACCCGTTTCCGTTACCCCAAGATGCAAGGGGTAGTCGGTTTTTTCCGCAAGGATGCGGTTAGCGGCTATCATAGTCTTAACGTTACTGCTTTTAACCGAAAGCACAATGTTCTTAAAGCCGCATTCCTCCAAAAGCGCCGCATTGTTTATAGCGCTTTCGGCAATGGCCTCTGCCGTGGGAGCTCCGTATTTCTCAAGTATTTCCTTTTCAAGACTGCCGCCGTTTATGCCTATGCGTATGGGTATCTCCCTTTTTCGGCAAGTGCGGGCAACCTTTTCTATCCTGTCACGGCTGCCTATGTTTCCGGGGTTTATGCGAATTTTGGAAGCGCCTGCGTCTGCGGCGGCAATGGCCAAATTATAGTCAAAATGAATATCTGCCACTATGGGCATTTTGGTTTGGGTAATAAGATACCCCAAGGTGCTTACAGCCTCCTTACTGTTTACCGCCATACGTACTATCTGACAGCCGCTGTACTGCAAGCGCAAAAGCTGAGTAAGGCAAGCCCCCTTATCCTCGGAGGGTGCCGAAAGCATAGATTGTATGCTGACGGGGTTACCGCCGCCTATCGCCAAACCACGGGCGTAAACAGTTTTAGAGCTTCTTCTCATAATTAAAACAATCCCCAGATATCCTTAAACATTACAAGCGCCATAAGTCCCAGCACAAGCAGCATACTTACGGTCATTATTATGCCCTCCACCTTCTGAGGCAGTGGCTTGCGTCGTACAGCCTCGATGACGTAAAGCAAAAATCTGCCGCCATCCAACACAGGGAGAGGTAAAAGGTTGCACACGCCAAGGCTTAGCGTTATCATAACCACAAGGGTAAACAGCACCTCACCCTTACCCTCGCCGTCGGAATGTATTACCTCGCCTATCTGCTCGCCAATGCCGACAGGGCCCGAAAGAGCTTCCATACCGTATCTGCCGCTAAAGGTGTCAACTATACTGCTAAGAGTCATTTTAAGGGTGGATATAGGCTGGTAAAAGGCGTTGTAAACCACAGTGCCAAAGCTTTTGCCCTCTTCCTTGGGAACAAAATCCAGCTCGCCGTAAACCACTCCTCGCTCGCTGCCCTTAAAGAACACAACGTCCTCCGCTACCTGCTTTTTGCCGTCTCTTATAACGGTAATATCAACAGGCTCAATGCCGTGGTTAAACACGCCGTAGCTAAGGTCAGCATAAACCTTGGTTTTGGTAGAGCCTACCTTTACTATCTTGTCGCCGGCTTTAAGAGAGCCGCTTACCGCAAGGCTTTCTGCGCTAAGCGCCTTTTCGCTTTTAATAATAAGGGGGTCTGCCTCGGTTCCGAAGCGTCTTATAATAAGCACGTTTTCAACAGAGTCCTTGGAGGGGTCGGCAAAAGCATTAAGCTCCTCGGCTGTAGAAATGCGCTTACCTTCAACGGAATAGAAAATGTCGTGCTTGTGAAGGGCAACGTCGCCCTCTTTGTTAATAAAATCCTCGGCAAGACAAAGAAAACCGTCCTTTGCCTCGAACTTCATAGTTTTATAGCTGTCGGTATAGATGGTATAAAGAACAGGATACGCAAACTGAGCGCTGTTTTTGCGAATAACAACGTATTCCTTAGCGTTGCCTGCGTCCTTCATAAAAGCATCAATGCCGCCGTCGGCGTTAACGACTTTACCGTCTGCAGCATAAATGATGTCGTTTTTCTCAAAGCCTGCAGTGTTTTCGGTAAAGTAGACCATAGCGTTGTCGCTTATTGCATTGCTGCCAAAACGCTCAATGGTGGTGCCGTAGATGTTGCTTTGAAAAAGCACAAGTATCGCCATTATCAAAAGCCCCAGCACTATGTTAACAAAGGGGCCTGCAAGTACAATAAGCATCCTCTTCCATATAGCTATGGTATTAAGAGGAGTTTTGCCCTCGTCCTCGGGGTCTGTGCCCTCGTCACCGGGATTTTCGCCCACCATATCCACAAAGCCGCCTATGGGCAAGGCACGAAGGGAAAACTTGTTATGCTTACCCTTTTTTTGGAATATAACGGGGCCCATACCGATAGAGTACTCCCTTATACCAACGCCGAATATACGTGCGGCAATGTAATGGCCAAGCTCGTGGAGTGCTATAAGGGCACCGAAAATAAGAAGTGTTACGATAATAGTGATAATTGCGTTCATTTTTTCTCCATTTGATACTGCAGGGCTTATTCAACCAACGAAAGCACCCTGCGTCTTGCCTCTTTGTCGGCTTCTTCTATTTGCTCTATAGTAGGTGACTTTACGGTGTTGTGCTCCTCGGTCACCTTTATAACAAGGTCGGATATATCCGTAAAGGATATCTTCTTCTCTAAAAACAGCCCCACCGCCTGCTCGTTGGCGCCGTTCATTACTGCGGTTTTTGTGCCGCCAGCGCTTGCAGCCCTTCTCGCCAGCGACAAAAGAGGAAAGCTCTCGTCGTCGGGCGGGAAAAAGCTAAGATTGCCAAGGGCGGCAAAATCCAGCTCCTGCGTTAAAGAGGGCACACGCTTTGGATAGGTGAGCGCATACTGTATGCAAAGGCGCATATCAGGAGCGCTAAGCTGGGCAATAACAGCGTTATCGGGGTATTTTACCATACTGTGGATAATGCTTTCCCTATGGATTATTACCTCAATTTCCTCCGCTGATACGCCAAAGAGATGCATAGCCTCAATAAGCTCCAGCCCTTTATTCATCATTGTTGCGCTGTCGATGGTAACCTTGGCGCCCATAGACCAATTAGGATGCTTAAGCGCCATTTCGGGCGTAACGGTTTCCAAAAAGTCACGCTTTTTGCCAAAGAAAGGCCCACCGCTGGCGGTAAGTATAAGCTTTTTGGGCTTTTGCCCACCCTGCAAGCACTGAAAAATGGCGCTATGCTCGCTGTCTACGGGAAGTATCCCCTTAGTCGCAAGGGGCATAACCACCTCGCCGCCTGCCACAAGGGTTTCCTTATTGGCAAGGGCAAGGGTCTTACCCGCCTTTAACGCCGACACGGTAGGACGCAGTCCCCTAATACCCGTAAGGGCGTTAAGCACCGTGTCGCACTCCGTACCCGCACCAAAGGCGTTTAGGGTTTCCTCACCCGTTACCACCTCAACGTCAGTATCGGAAAGGGCAGTCTTTAAATCATTATAATACTTTTCACCGATATAGGCGTATTTGGGCTTGAATTTACGGCACTGCGCCTCCAGCAGCTTTACGTTGCTGCCTGCGGCAAGAGCGCCTATTTCTATACCGTAAAGCTCCGCCACCTCAAGGGCTTGAGTGCCTATTGAGCCTGTTGAGCCAAGTATGCAAAGCTTCATCCTCTAAGCACCCCCAAAACGCTTACAAACAAAAACGCCGCCACGGAAAGGAACATAACGCTGTCAAACCTGTCCATAACACCGCCGTGACCGGGGAAAAGCTTGCCGTAATCCTTAATGCCGCAATCACGCTTAATAGCGGAAGCGGTAAGGTCGCCAACCTGAGAGATAAAGGAGGCGGGAATAGCCACGGCAAGGCGGAAAACGTGGTTTAAGTGCATATCAAAGCAGAAGGTAAGCACAAAATCAAAAACCAAAAAGCCTACTACTGCGCCTACTACGCCGCTTACCATACCTGCCACGGTCTTTTTGGGCGAAAGTCTGGGCGCAAGCTTCTTTTTACCAAAAAACTTGCCGCCGAATATAGCAAAGGTGTCGGTCATCCAAGCGCAGATAAACACAAGAAGATAATCGTAGCTGCGGAAGTCACGAAGCCTTACCAAGCAATGGAAGGCAAAGGCAACAAAAAACGCCATACCCGCCGTTGCCATAAGGCTTTTTGCGGAAATTTTAGGAAAACCGAAAACCGCCACGCAAAGCACGTAAAAAAGATATGCGCCAAAAAGAAGCGCAAGAAGCAAAAAGCCGCTTTTTTCGTCCTTTTCCGCTGCGGGCAAAATACAATTTACTCTTGCCGTAAGCACTGCGGCAAAGCAAAAAAGCGCCGTAGGCAAACTGACAAACCATTTACCCGTGCCTGCGGCGTTTGCCATTTCGTTCCCTGCCACTGCGGCAAGGATACCGATAGCCAAAGGAAAAGCCACCGTGTGTGAAAAAAACAGCACGGGTATAAAAGCCGCCAATGCAACTATGGCGGTTATTATGCGGGTTTTCATTACAGAAAAATCCCCCTAACTTACTATTTCTCTTTGCCAAAACGGCGTTTTCTTTTTCCAAACTCGGCTATAGCCTCTTTGAGACAGCTCTCATCAAAATCGGGCCACAGCACGTCGGAAAAATAATACTCCGCATAAGCGCTTTGCCAAAGAAGAAAATTGCTTATACGTTTTTCGCCGCCTGTGCGTATAACAAGGTCAGGGTCGGGAAGTCCACCGGTATACATACGCTCCGACAGCATTTCCACCGTAACCTCCTTAACGCCCTCGGCAATAAGGCTGTTAACAGCCTGCTTTATCTCGTTGCGGCCGCCGTAGCTAAGCGCTACACACAGCGTCATACCGCTATTGTTTTCAAGCTTTTTTTCGCTATCACGAAGGGCGTTTCTGCTCTCCTCGTCAAAATAGCTCATATCCCCAAGAATACGAAGCCTTATATTTTGCTCCATAAGCTTAGGAACGTACTTTACTATGTATGCGTGCATTATCTTAAGTATACCTGCCACCTCTTCCTCGGCTCTGCCCCAATTTTCGGTGGAAAAGGCATAAACCGTAAGGACCTTAATGCCCATACGGTTGCACGCATCTACTGTTTTTACAAAAGTCTCGCTGCCCACCTTATGACCTGCGGTGCGAGGAAGGGCGCGCTTGGTAGCCCAACGGCCGTTGCCGTCCATTATAATTGCAACGTGCTGCGGAAGCACTGTTGCCTCCGCAGCCGCTTTATTTTTATTCTTGCCGAACAATGCCCTATATCTCCATTATTTCGGTCTTCTTCTTTTCGGTAACCTTGTCAACTTCCTTAGTGTACTTGTCGGTAAGGTCCTGAACGTCCTTTTCGCTTGCCTTCTGCTCGTCCTCGGTCATTTCGCTTGCCTTTTTCATTTCCTTGCACTTGTCGTTAGCGTCACGGCGGATGTTACGGAGAGCAACCTTAGCGTCCTCGCCCATATCCTTAACCTGCTTGGTAAGCTCCTTACGTCTGTCCTCGGTAAGAGCAGGGAACACAAGACGAACGCACTTGCCGTCGTTCTGAGGAGTGATGCCCAGGTCAGACGCCTGCAGTGCCTTCTCCAACGCCTTAAGCACGGAGGGGTCCCAGGGAGTGATAACAAGGGTCTTTGCATCAGGGCTCTTGATGTCGGCAACCTGGTTCAAGGGAGTGGGTACACCGTAGTAGGGTACGGTAATTTTGTCAAGAACCTTCGCATTGGCTCTGCCAACACGGATGCCTGCCAGCTCTTCCTCGTAAACGGAGATAGATTTTTTCATTTTTTCTTCAAAAGGCTTAAGATCAAGCTTCATAACAGTATTCCTTTCCGTATATAATATATTTGTTTTACTAGTCGGGCAGCACCACTGTGCCGATATCCTCGCCCATAAGGGCACGGTAAATGTTTTCAGGGTCATCAAGGCCGAAAACAAGCATCTTCATACCGTTTTCGTTGCCCATACAAGCGGCGGTAAGGTCAAG
>JAZSLS010000158.1:0-8416 GCA_045535465.1 Eubacteriales bacterium | reverse complement strand
CCCACCAAGGAAGAGTAGTAGGCGTGTCTATATCGTATTTTATACCTTTCGCCTCAAAATTTGCTTTTAAAGCTTCCTCAACATCCTCGTAAAAGACTCTCCAATCACGAAGCAAATACTCAGTTTCGGGAGTGTCTTCATCGGCATAAGATATTACAAGAACGCCGCTTTCGTCAATCTTGATTTTAGAGATGGGTTTCCCCTCGTTTTCGCCAGACTCTATTATCTTAATGACCTCACCATAGGTAAGCTTATCCTCATCTCCCTTGCCAAAAAGCGTGGTAGCAAGAGCAATGATGGCAACAATTACCAAGGCATAGATCAAAAACGTTCTAATGCTTTTTTTCATTATCGTTGACCAACCCTTTCGTTTATATCAATGGATATATTACACGCATCGTTTCCGTGTTTATAAAAAACTCTGTCTGCAATGCCTATAAAGGGAACGTACACAATCCCTTCATCGTCACATATTATCGGCACTCTGCTTCTAATGAAAGCCGGGACTTTGTTATTGATAAAGTCCTTTTTCACATTGCGGTTAATACCTTTAACAATAAAACTGTCGCCTGTTTTACGATCTCTTACGTATAGTTTACCCTTAATTTTACTGTTATCCAAAGAAACGGCAAACTTAAGCTCCGATGTCAGGTTTACAGGCAAACGCCAAGGTCCATAGCTTAGTTGAACTTTTACAAATGAACCTACCACAAAATTATATCCTTCACGCAGTTCGCAAGGAGTAAAAGGAATTTTAGGAAGATTAGAACGGTAGAAGGATAAAACACCGTTGTAGGTTCTTGCAAGGTAATTATTGGGTAAATATACATCTTTCTCAGAGTTACACTCAAAAGCTGTGTTCAAAGCATTTAAATGCTTGGTTTCGGGTGGTGTGCCAAAAAAATGTATATAAGCATTTCTAATAGCCCTTTTCCTTACGGGACCTTCCAATTCTCTATAATCAATACCGGATTCTTGTTTTTTTTCAATATATTGTTTAAGTTTACCATCAAAAAAACTTCGATCTTCGTGCGCAAGCGCAGATAAACTATTCAACGCTCCTGTAATGTTGCTATTAATCTTCTGTGCTGCGGGAATAATAACGTTTCTAATATAATTGCGGGAATAATCAATTTCAAAATTGGTAGAGTCTACAACGTATTGCTCGCCTTTACACTCAAGGTATCTCAGTATTTCATCTCTTGTCTTATAAAGTATGGGGCGAATTATATTATTGCGACGTTGGGGGATGCCGCACACGCCATCTATTCCCGTTCCGCGAAGAACGTTATATAAAACAGTTTCCGCATTATCGTTAGCATTATGTGCTGTTGCAATAAAATCAATACAATGCTCAGCACAATGCTCCTCAAAAGTTTCGTATCTGTAATTGCGTGCGCAAAGTTCAAGGCTTTCGCCGTTTTTCTTAGCTAAAGCAGGAATGTCCTCTCTATACACCAACAGCTTAACCTTTTTTTGTTTGCAAAGCGAAATGCAAAAAGCCGCATCTCTGTCAGCTTCCTCGCCTCTTATCATATGGTTAACGTGTATGGCAGACAATTTAAACTTAAGTTTTTCAGACAAAACACAGAGAACGTTCAAAAGGCAAACCGAATCAGCGCCTCCTGATAAAGCAACAACAATGCGTTTACCCTTTAGTTGGCCGCATATTTCCACCAATTTCTTTTGAATATCATATTCAAACCTGTTTACTATACTCATAAATCAATTATCATACCTTGTTTCAACTGCATAAAATTTAAAGTTTGCGCCGCACCAAGAAAGATTAACAGTGCCGGTAGAGCCGTGCCTGTTCTTGGCAACTATTGCTTTTGCCGTCGCAATTCCCTCTTCGTTGTCATACTCACCATAATCGTCACGATGCAGAAAAATAACAACATCAGCATCCTGCTCTATCGAACCCGAATCACGAAGGTCAGAAAGTTGAGGCATTTTGTCGCCGTTTTTACCGGTTCCGGCTTCTCTTCTTAACTGTGAACAAAGAATAACAGGAACGCCCAAATCCTTAGCCATAAGCTTAAGCCCTCTGGTAATGTGCCCGATTTCCAAAACACGGTTATCAGTATGCTCATTAGAGTGCATAAGTTGCAAATAGTCTATTACAACAAGTCCCAGTTTTTTAAGTCTTCTCAGCTTAGCTTTCATTTCGTGAACAGCAATATCCGAGGTTTCATCTATTAAAAGCTGAGTTTGCGAAAGCCTTGCAGCTGCATCTGCCAGTTTTTTCCAATGCTCCGTTTCAAGCTTGCCGCGAATAAGAACGTTGCTGTCTACGCCGCCTTCTGCAGAAAGCAAACGTTCAGCAAGCTGTTGATTTGTCATCTCAAGAGAGAAAACAACCACCTCAGGCATAGAACCATCCTTCATAGGCGTCTTTGCTACATTTGCCGCAATATTCATAGCAAAAGTAGTTTTACCCATACCGGGTCTACCGCCAATGATAATCAGGTCGCCCGGTCCAAAGCGAATCATATTATCCAAATCTTGATAATGAGACTTAACCCCGGCTTGATACCCTTCAGGGTCGTTAGTTCTCTTATCTAGCAAATCAAAATTTTCTTTAATAGCTTCGGAAATATGAGCAAACCTATCGTTATACTTGTTATTTGATATATCGAATATCCTTTGTTCTGCGCTTCCCACTATCGAGTCAACGTCATCAACTCCCGCATATGCGTCATCAGCTATTTTCTGGGATGCATCAATTAATTTACGCAGAACCGCCTTATCGCGAACAATGTCAGCGTGTTCTGTTATGTTAGGGGAAAAAGCAGCAGACTCAACCAAAAGCTTAACGTAATTAAAAAGATCTGTTCCCTTAAGCTCTTCAAGCTTGCCTAATTCGTCAAGCAAAGTAACCATATCTATCTGCTTGTTGAGCTGATACATCTTCATCAAGATATCATATATATTCTGATGCTGTGACAGATAGAACTCAGACGCTTTTAGATATGGGATAGAATTAAGTTTTTCGGCGTCAGCAATGACTGCACCGAGAATTGCCCGCTCCGCTTCAAGGGAGTATGGCATTTGTCTGATTGTTAGGTTTTCAGCCATCGATGACACCTGCATTGAATTTCAATGCTTTTCCTTTCTAAAGAACAACCTGAACACGTAATTTAGCCACTATTTCAGGATAAAGCTTTATATCCAAAACGTATTCACCAACAGATTTTATAGTTTCGTTAATAACAATTTTGCGTTTATCAACAGAAACGCCGTGTTCAGAAGCAAGTTTATCCGCTATATCTTTCGCAGTAACCGCACCATAAAGCTTACCGTCGGCGCCACCAGTAGATTTATATATTAAAACCAAATCTTTAAGTTTTGCTGAAAGTTCGATAGCGGCTTTCTTATCCTCGGCCTTTCTAAAGCTTTCTGCTTCTGCCTTATTCTTAATTTCGTTAAGAATCTGCGCATTTGCTTCCATAGCTAGTTTTCTTGGGAAAAGAAAATTGCGTGCATATCCGTCGGAAACGTTAACAAGCTCGCCTTTTTTCCCTTGACCTTTAACGTCAGCGAGTAGAACAACCTTCATTATAAATTACCTCCTGTTGTGTATTTATCTCTCCAATAATTATCAATAGCTTCTTTTAGCTGTTCGCCGGCATCATTGATGCTCGTAGATTTTAAAACAGTAGCCGCCGCCTCAAATCGACCACCACCATTTAATTGCTCAAGAATTTTTGCAACGTTTACACCGCCGTTGGAGCGACCCGAAATATGTACATCGTCACCTATGGTACACATAGCAAAAGACGCTTGAACACCGTTAATTTCCAACAGGTCATCTGCTGCCATTGATGCGATTATTCTGTTCTCGGGCAAATTATCATCTTCAAAATGTGATATGCCGATAACGTCTCGGAAAATAACAGCATTTTTACGAAAAGTAGAAAGCTTAACGTACTCACCAATACTTGATTTAAACAAAGAGCGAGCCTTGAGCATCATTTTATTATCGGTACGTAAATACATAGTCGCACCAAAGGTACGAACGCCTGTGTTTCTTGTAAAGCGCTGAGTATCAAGCAAAATGCCTGCTAAAAGCAACTCAGCCTCGGATGATTTTAAAGCACTGCGTGGAATAACCTGCTCAAGCATTTCGCACATTAACTCTGATGCAGAAGAAGCAGTAGGGTCTATGTACTGCAAAGCGGGCACCGAATCGAACTCATTGGTTTGCACGTGGTGGTCAATTATAGCAACGTTTTGTGCATTTGAGTATATATCGCAGCTCTCAAAAATTTTGGGATTGCTGGCATCGACTATAACAACCAGAGATTTTGGAGACAACAGCTCTTGACCTCTAACGTGGTCAACAAAAACATTATCGTACTCATCAAGCCCATCGAGAAACGAAAGTGTTGAGTCCAAGGCAGCATCATTAACATTTATGACGATATTTACCTTTTTATCTAAGAACATAGCCAAACGAGCAACGGCACAAGCAGATGCAATAGCGTCGACATCTATGTTTTTATGCCCCATTACAATAACATTGTCGCTTTCAACAATCAAAGCCTTTAACTTATCAGCGTTTACTCTGGATTTTATCTTTGTAGTTTTAGCGCTGGCTCTGCTCTGACCGCCAAAGGTTCGATTACCGTCACGACTTTTGACAACAATCTGTGCACCACCACGTTGAAAAGCATATTCCAATGCTTCTCTTGCGCCGGCTTCCTTTTCAGCAAGAGTGCCGTTCATTATAACAAAACCCATAGATAATGTAAGTCGAACGCTGTCGCCGGATACTGCGGTGTCAATTCTATCTAAAACATCAAATTTCTTAGCAATATTTGGTACAAAATTCTCTTCGTCAACAAAAATTATATATTTGTCACGATCATATTCTCTGATTATACCATTCATACTTTGAACCCAAGTATGAAGTTCGGCATACGCCTTGGCAACCATAGAACGATGTTGATCCTGAAGATACGAAGCAACGTCGGAAGCGTTATCTACAGCAACGTAACCAACAACAACGTTCTTCATTTTTAAAGTATTTTCCGCCTCGTACTGAGCAGTAGCATCGCTCCAAATAAAGAGAATATAATTACGTCCGCCGGATACAAAATCCAAAGTATTAATATTAAAAAGTTTATCTTCAAATCTTATCGTAAAACTGCCGCCCTTGTTTTTAACAACAGAGTAGGTAAGAGCGCCGCTAAGAAAACCTTTAACGCTTTGGTTCTTCTTTACCTCGGAAACCTCTTTAAGGGAGGAAAAGGCATTATTATACCACCTTACAGTATCATCAGATCCTATCATCAAAACAGGCTGAGCAAAGTTCATCAAAATCCCAATGGTAGCCTTTTCGGAAGTGCCTTCCACATCATCCGGAAAATATCTATATTTTACGATGTAATAATACACCGTATAGCTTAAACAAATTACAAAAAGAGCAGAGCAAAAAATAAATAAAGCAATTTTGCTAAAAAAGGCTATCAAAACAGTAATTGCCAACAAAAAAGCGTTGCAAATTACTATCTCCTTTTTATTGCGAAGGAAGCTTTTTAACTTTTGCACAACTATTTGCCCTCCTTTGTTTTTGGTTTAAACACGGCAAAAAGGCCTGAAACGGATAATGCGATTATTACAATCGGAAGTCCAAAGAAAAACATAAGAATCAAGTATAAAATCAAAACATAAGAGCCACCGTTAGAAATTTTTGCACGCAATGAATTAAAAGCCATAACAAGAACGCCGCCTTGAATTGCCACAAAAACAGTGTTAAAAGCTATTTGCTGAGGAAGCGTTAAGGTTTCTCCACCAACAAGTAAGCACAAATAGCAAATTATAAACATAACAGCAGACTGTTTTGAAAGAACGAAATTCCACTTTTTTGCGAAGGTGGAAATTTTCTTTTCATCACTGCACAAATACGAAACAACAAGCTTTGTAATAGCAGTAGATATAAAGGCTACAACGTTACAAGCGAGCACAAAAAAGCCGATAGAAAAATATCTAAACAATTCGTAAAGGGTAGCACGATACACTTCTTTGCTTAAGTTTTTTTCATAAAACGCATCAGGCACACTATCAACTAAAAAATTGGTTACATCGTTAGCCGTTGTTTTGATCAAAGCAGCAACACTTTCAAAAGAAAGTTCAATGCCATAGTCCAATGCCCACGCTACACCGCAACCCAAGGCAACAATACCAACAGTTAAAGATGAAAGAACAACCGTTGTGCTGCGACTGGCTTTTTTTCGCAAACAAATTGCTATAACCACCGCAACAGGAATGTACACCACGGATAAAAGTGCAAGAATAGGATCGCCGCATAACATAAAAGCTATTCCGTAGGAAACAACCGGCACCGATAGTTGCCAAGGCGAAAAGCCCGATGCCATAACGGCTGAGAAAAAACCTATTTGAGCTATAATCGCCACAACGGGAACCGTTGCGTCGAATGGTGTAAAAACAAACATTGACAAGAATGCGGTTATACAGGCAAAAATTAAGGATTTTGTTTTTACAGTAGAATTCATTATACACTCCAAAAGCGCCACAAGCGCTCTATAAAACTAAATAAGCGTCTGTTGTTTAAATTCCTCGTAGGGCACACCGGCGGCAGGCAAAGACTTTTTTCTGTACTTTTTGTCATTTTCCAAAACCATCCCACCCGCTGAACCATAAACAGAAACAGCGCTTATAAGCTGCCCTTTTCTTAAAGTGAACACGGAAGCACCGCTGGAAGTTCTGGTAGACTTGGCACAAAGCTGCTGTTCGTCAACAATAAGAGCACGGGATACATTAGAAGTCATCAAAAACTCCATCCCCTGCTGGACGATAAACGCCGCTACCAAAGGAGACTTTTCAAAAAAAGCACCGGAAAGACGTTTGCGCTTAGTTTTAGTCTGGTACACGTTCAAGGGCAACCTTACAGCCTTGCCGTTTTCGAAAAACAAGGCCATATCACCGCTAAAATCAACGGTTACCAAAATACAAACAACTTTTTCTCCTTCATCAAAACCTAAAGCAGCAGGTAGATAATCCCCCAAAACAGAAGCCTTGTGGGTATCAAAATCATCAAGCCTTGCCTTATACAATTGAGCTTTTGAAGTAAAAACCAAAAGCTCGGCAACGTTTGAGGTTTCAAAGCTTTGAACAAGCTCATCTCCGTCTTTCAGCTTATGAACGTTGCTCATTCTGAGAGAAGAAGGTAAACATTTTTTAAAGAAACCATCTCTTGTTAGGAAAACAGTTACGGCATAATCCTCGATTTCATTAATGATATCACTGTCGTCAATCTCATCGTCATACACAATTTGAGTCTTGCGTTCTACACCGTACTTCTTTTTGATTTCCTTAAGCTGTTCAATTATTTCCTGATGCAAAAGCTTATCGCTGCCAACAAGCACTTGAAGCCTTGCTATTTCCTTCTCAAGCTCCTCTATTTCATCTATACGCTTGAGTATATAGTCCTTATTAAGGTTACGAAGTTTTATATCCGCAACGTATTCAGCCTGAACCTTATCAATATTAAAGCCGGACATTAAGTTAGGTACAACGTCTTCATCCTTTTCGGTGCTGCGTACTATTCTTATAGCCTTATCGATATCAAGAAGTATCTCTCTTAGACCGTAAAGAAGATGAAGCTTGTCAGACTTTTTGCCCAAATCATAGGAAAAACTGCGACGCAGGCACTCTGTGCGAAAAGCAACCCACTCATCAAGTATCTCAGCAATACCCATTGTTTGTGGGATATTACCCACAAGTATATTAAAATTACAAGGAAAACCATCTTCCAAAGGGGTAGACTTAAAAAGCTTTGCCATAAGCTTTTCATAGTCAGCGCCGCGTTTGAGGTCGATAGCTATCTTCAAACCGGATTTATCCGTTTCATCACGAACGTCAGATATCTCCTTAAGCTTGCCTTCTTTAACCAGCGAAACTATGGATGAAATTATTTTTTCTGAAGTTGTAGTATAAGGAATTTCGGTTATTTCTATAAGATTAGACTCTTTAAGATAGCTGTATTTAGCTCTAACCTTCACTCTTCCTCTGCCAGTTTCGTATATCTGAGCAAGCTGTTCCCTATTATACACAACGTAACCGCCGGTAGAAAAATCAGGAGCCTTAATACGATCCAAAAGTTCCCAAGTGCTTATCGTTCCGTTTTTGAGAAACGAAATAGTAGCGTCACATATCTCGTTAAGATTAAAAGAACAAATGTTACTGGCAAGGCTTACAGCAATACCCGTATTGGGAGAAACCAAAATATTTGGAAAAGCCGTAGGGAGAATAGAAGGCTCTACCTCTGTATTGTCGTAATTAGGTACAAAATCAACAGCATCTTTTTCAATACCGCTAAATATTTCTTCGCTTATTTTAGCAAGCTTAGCCTCGGTATAACGAGAAGCCGCAGCAGGCATATCGGAATATT
>JAZSLS010000145.1:0-3244 GCA_045535465.1 Eubacteriales bacterium | reverse complement strand
TGGCCTCCGACTTTGGGGACACTGGTCATGGTTCTGTAAGAAAAAAAGTCCATGGGAAATTCCCATGGACTTTCTCAGACTGTAAAAAAAGTACGATAGAGAAAAAGGCCCCCTCTGGGAGGGGGCTGGCAGCCGAACAGGCTGACTGGGGGAGAGAAAAAAGGGAACTACCCCTCAGGCGCGGCTTGCGCCGCGCCAGCTCCCCTGACAAGGGGAGCCTTTTGCGGCGGAGACGCAGAGGAGGCTTTGGGTTGCGGTGGGAATTTTTGTTGCAAAATTTTTATCAATACCCCTTGCCGGTTTTGGGAAATCGAAGTATAATATATATGAAAGAAAATCCTGCAAGGAGGTGGCCCATATGGTAATTTTGCATATTAGAGAAAACAGCTATGGGCCGGTGGGTTTTTTCCTTCTTCCAATTGCGGGGAGGTAAGCAGAAAGCATTGATACTTGGCGCATAAGCTGTACGGAATCAGTCGCAGCTTATGCGCTTTTTAATTTTGGAAAACAGGAGGTATCTTATGAAGAAACGGAAAATAATTGCGCTGCTTTTACTTGCTGCTATTGTAGGTGGTTTATTTGTCGCTTGCAAAAAGCCGGAAACTGGGGAAACTATCCCAAGAAATGAATACGGCCCCCCGGATTCCGCCCCGGGTACGGAGCTGTCTCAGGAATGGAAGGATAAAATCGTGCAGCACGTGGAGCAATATAGTAATGGCCGTACTTGGTATGATGAAGCCACCAAAACCGGAATCAGGCATTACGGCACATTTAACGGATACTGTGTCATTCTTTACGTCAACGACGACGAACATGCAGACACTCGGACAATTGCGGGATACGAGTTTAGGCTTCACACGGCTGTAAACTTAAAAGTAATCATATTTAAAAGGTTTGTCAGCGAACAACTTGATCTGTACAAAGCCTATCTTGATGGCTTGATTACGGAAGAACAAGTGGCAGAAATTCACGCCTATCACAAATCGTTGTACCCCGAATACTACAATTAACATTACAGTTAGGAGGAATTATATGAAAAAACGGAAGCTTTGGATAGCCGTTGCGATATTACTTCTCGTTGTGGGGCTGGTTTTGGTGTATGTATTGGATCGACCGCCGGATGCGCCTCCCGGTGCGGAGCTGTCCGAGCGGTGGAAAAAAGAAATCAAATCTGCGTGGACCGCAACTTATTTAAAGAACGATATTTTTGTGTGGTTTGGGGAAGGCAAATATGAAGAAGACATAGAGCGCTTTAATAGTGCACGGCATTACGGAACTTATAACGGATATGCAGTAGTATTTATCCCGCCCTTCCCCCCTGAGTCGTTTTCAGGTCTGCTAGGGCCTAAGACAATTGCCGGATATGCGTTTGACTTTGGCAGTCCTTTCCAATTGGTTGTCTACCGCAACGGCGGATTTACTGATCTCAAGGATACTTACGAGGCCGGGAAGCTGACGAAAGAAGATATCGGGGAAATTTACGAATACCATAAAAAAACCTTCCCAATATATTACTCGTAAGGGGGCAGCCCCAAAGAGAGATTTGGCCTGAAGTAAGAGAAATTCCCACTGCAAACGCAGTGGGAATTTTTTTGTTGTTTTGTGGTTGTTTATCGTAGAAAAAGGCCCCCTCTGGGAGGGCAATGTCATTAAGTTAAGGGATTTGTTGGTCCTATAAAATTCAAATGCCCCCCTCTTTCAAAAAAGAGAGGGCGCTCTTTTTTAATGGTGGCAAGGCCGAAACTTTCTTTATATAACCAAATCTTGACAGTGCAAGCCGTGTGCGGTATAATGTTAGTGCGACACAAGTGAATAAGCTGGCAGAAAAGCGTGCATTTAATTTATGTAAAAATGCATGCTCTGCTTTCGTACGCTTTTTTGTCGGCCGAACGCTTGTGTCGCAGCAATTCGAGCTATGCATTTTTCGGTGCGTGGCTTCGGCTGCGCACTTTTTTATTTTTGGAGGAGAGAAATATGGGTCTTTTTGATACAAAATTTTTCGAAGAGCGTGGAACGAAAACAAATGTCAGCAACTTGCTTCAAAAGGACTGAACTTTATGAAACAAAACAATAGTTTTACAAAATACAATGGGTCTTTCAGGCGCTCCTTTTTCTTGCGTTGCGCTTGGACTCTTCTTGCGACATTTATCTTGATGCCTATCTTTTTCTCTGTCGCTTCGGCGGCAATATGGGACGGTACCGGCTCTACAACAAATAACACCGGCACCACAGCCGCAACGGGCAAAACCGGGGGGGGACTTTTATGCCTCATACTACTGGATAAATTTGTGTCATTCAGATTTATGGCACACACGTTTGGCGTTTCTATATTTACTCCAATCCAAGCATTGTCCGCAGCTGGAGCAATAACCCATAAATTCTCGCTCTAACAGATTTTGACACCGGGGACAGCAATAGTACATCTCATCATCAGTCCAGCTTTCAAAAATCATTGCGTTCTTTACCATCATAGGGATACGATACGTCATCATCAACCGAAAAAGGATAGAAATATCAGTCAGAGTGCCGGTCCGTTCCCGCTCTCTGACTGTCATCGTAGAGTCTCCTTTTCCGTTGTGATTTTTATTAATTTACGGATTTCATATTGCTTTTGTAGTCTGTACTTTGTAATCATTGTTCTCACCTCCACTTGTACAGAGGTATTCACGCCGCAGTGGTGGAATTCTTGATTCCGTTATTAAACCACAATATGTAAAATGCATTTCCTTTCTCTCTAAAAGCGGAAATGCCACCGCTCGCCGCTTTAATATGTGCCTAAAAGACCGGTTGGTGACATTTCCAGCGTTTTTGCAGAAAAAGACGATTTTTGTTGAAAAGAATGGAATTATAGGGTATAATTTCCATACGAGAGGACTTTTTTTGGAAAAAGCCAATTTTTTTGCGTAGGAGGTTATGCATACTTATGACGGCGAAACAGGATGCGTTTCTAACCAAATACTATCTGGAAAAACGCAAGTTTTTATTAGAATATGCAGACAGCTCCTTACATAATTTTGCCCTATCCGAAGAAGCAGGGCAGCAAACCTTTGAAATTGCTTGCCGTAAGATCGATGATTTCTACAACCACCCCAACCCCGGTGGCTGGCTTACGAAGGTGTTAGGCTTCGTAATTCTCAACACCCAAAGCCGCCTGTGGTCGGAGCGGCGTGTGATTGTTTATCCGGATGAATACCGACCCGATTTGGTGGCTGCGCCGGAAAAGCCGCTTCCCCTGCGGGTAACC
>JAZSLS010000124.1:0-9170 GCA_045535465.1 Eubacteriales bacterium | reverse complement strand
CTAAACGTTTAAAACCAAGCTGACAGGAAACACGGCAAAATCCCAAAGGTAGCGGGACATTCGAGAATGTCCCCTACATAAAAATCGATACGTCCTTTTACAGACCGATAGGTTAAAACAATTCGGCAATTAAAACGTGTAAAGTATTACACCGTAGGGGCGGTCATCGGCCGCCCGAAACGTAAGGGGCTATGCCGACCTTGCACGTTGCGCAATGCGCTCCCCTAAAAATACAAACCGTTACGTTTTACGACAGACGGCAACACGGTTAATACGTTTAATAAAGCAGATTAAAGTAATAAATTAAAAAAATTTTTTACTATATATTGACCTTTTTTTGAAAAAAACACTCAAAACACCCAAAACACAGTAATAGAGCGGTTTTTTAAACAAAAATACAAAAAGAAAATTAAATAAAACCCTTGACAAAAGGTACATTTTATGGTTAAAATATGTAATGCTGCTTTTAATAAGGCAAAGGCTCGGATACTTTAAAAGAGTTTAAGGAGGTGCAGCGTTAATGCTTAGAACATACCAGCCCAAGAAGCGTCACAGAAAGATGGAGCACGGCTTCAGAAAGAGAATGGCTACCGCTAACGGCAGAAAAGTGCTTAAGAGAAGAAGAGCAAAGGGCAGAATAAGACTTAGCTATTAATTTTTCGGTCAGTACTGATGGAAAAAGCCAAAAAATTTTCTGTTATTAAAGAAAATCACTTATTTTTAAAAGCGTATGGAAAGGGCAAGGGTTTTGTGTCCGACGGTATGGCGGTGTACGTACTTCGCGGCCGTGACAGGAAGAAAACTCTTGTCGGCTTCACCGTATCAAAAAACAGAGGGAATGCGGTATTGCGGAACAAGCTTCGCAGAAGAATGAGGGAAGCGTATCGCATTCTTTACCCGTTTATAAAGGACGGGTACGTTATTGTTATAGTCGCCAGAGGAGCGTGCAGTAATTATTCATCTACCGAGCTTTGTGAGCAGTTGCACGCACTGTTTCGTAAGGCGGCCCTGTTTAAAGACTGAAACCGCAGGTGCAAAGGGCGCCTACGGTATTTTCGTACGAAATGAAAAAAGTATTTGTATTTCTTATAAAGCTCTATCAAAAGCACGTGTCGGCTTATACAAGGCCCCATTGCAGGTTTACACCTACCTGTTCTCAATACGCCGTTGAGGCTATTATGGAATGGGGTGCTTTTATAGGCTTTTTTTTGGCTTTATACAGGTTACTGAGATGTAATCCACTATGTAAAAGCGGATACGACCCTGTTCCGCTGAAAAAGGAAAGGTTTAAATAATGAATATTTTGAACATCGCCATCGGTTGGGTAATGAAGCTTTGCTACAGTATATCCTTTAATAATTATATACTGACGCTGTTTTTCTTTGCCCTCGTTATGCAGGTAATACTTTTTCCTTTTGGTATTAAGCAACAAAAATCCTCTGTTAAGCTTGCCAGCATAAGACCTAAGGAGCAGGCTATAAGAAATCAGTACAGGGGAAGAACTGACCAAGCCACTCAGCAGAAGATGAATACCGAAATACAGGAAATGTATAAGCGTGAAGGTTATAACCCTATGGCAGGCTGTTTGCCTCTTTTGGTTCAGTTCCCTATTATTCTTGCAATATTCGGTGTTGCACGTATGCCTCTTACCTATACTACCGACCTTAGCAAGAGCAGTGTTGGTGAAAACAAGTACGTGCTTAAGGACTTTTACTATCAAGCCTATGACATTATAGGCAACTACGTTGAAGCTTACGAAAACGAAAAGGCTGCTCTTACCGAAAGCAAGAATGTAACGGGTGCAGACGTAGCTGCAATTGATGCAAAAATTGCGGATATTGATGAACGCATCAAGACCTTAAACGAAACCCTTAAGAACGATAAAAAGAAGACCGGTATTAAATATACCACTGACGGTTACCGTGAAATTAGGCTTATTAAGTTTATGAAGGACGGAGTAAGCGATTTTAAGGAATATTTTTCCGATGAAAACGGTAATTTTATTATCGAGAACAAAAAATCAACTTCTGTTCTTAATAAAAAGGCAAGCATAAGCGATATGGAAAAGGGCTCCTTTGCTTTTAGAATGTTAGCAAAGGAAGACGCTATAAACGCTTACGAGGGCGAAAAGGTTTACGACTTTAACGCTATGCTTGCTGACAAGGGTATTTACAAGCTTAACGATAACTCAAGGAACGAAAACGGTGCGGAAAACCTGCCTGACTTTGATTTTATTGCAGGTACTTCCACACTTGACCAGCCTTCATTCAGAAAATTTGACTGGCTTCTTATAGTTCCCGTGTTGGTATTTGTTTCCAGCTTTTTGTCCGGTGAGTACACTCGTAAGCTTACTTCCGGCAACACTCCCAAGGACCAGCCCAACCCTGCAAACAGCGGCTTTATGCGCTGGGGTATGCCTCTTATGTCCACCTATTTTGCGTTTACTTTCCCTGCAGCTATCGGTATTTACTGGATATTCCGCAGTATTTTCTCTGTAGGTCAGCAGTTTATTCTTTCCAAGATGTTCCCTCCACCTGTTTTCTCTGAGGAAGAGATGAAGGTTGCAGTTAACGAGGAAAAGAAGGCTAAAAAACGCAAGAAGATAGTTACCATAGAGGTTGACGAGGACGATACCACCTATGATGAGTTGGCTATCAGCGAAGAGAGAGCTGAAAAAATTCGCCGCCGTCGTGAAAAACAGCTTAGAGATGAAGAAGAAGCTAAGACAAGCGGTGAGAGCAAGGGTGATATCGAAAAGCCCACCCTTAAGGATGACTGATTTGTAAGAAAGGATTAGTATGATAAAGGAAACAACCGTAACCGCAAAAACGGTGGAGCTTGCCCTTGAAAAGGGCGCAGAGGAGCTTGGATACACCGTAGAGCAGGTACAGTATGAGATATTGGAAGAGCCCAGAAGCGGCTTTCTTGGCATTGGCAGCGTTAACGCAAAGCTTAGGGTTTTTCACGAGGATACTCCTACCGAAAAGGCATTTGATTTTGTTAAGACACTTCTTGAAAATATGGAGATTAACGCTGATATTAACGTTACCGAGGAAACCGAGGACAGCGCACTTATTACGGTAAGCGGTGCAAATCTTGGCCTTCTTATAGGTAAACACGGTGACGTGCTTGATGCTATCCAGTACCTTGCTACTCTTGCTGCAAACAAGGATAAGGACGACTTCTTCCGTATTTCCGTTGACGTGGAAGGCTACCGTGAAAAGCGTGCGGAGGTGCTTCGTGCTCTTGCCCGTAAGATGGCAGACAGAGTTTTAAAAAGCCGCCGCAACTACACTCTTGAGCCTATGAACGCCTACGAAAGACGCATTATTCATAGCGAGATACAAAAGATAGAAGGCGTTACCACCTATTCCGTTGGCCAGGATTCTGACAGGAAGATAGTTATAAGCCTTGACAAAAAACGCTGATAATATGATTTAAAGAGAGAAAAAGGAGCAATTTGCTCCTTTTTCTTGCATTATGGCTTATATTTTTTGAAGCTGATCAAATTTAAATGTAGGGGCGGGCCGCCCGAAACGTAAGGGGCTACGCCGACTTTGCGTTAAACGCAAAGCGGGAGCGCACTGCGCTCCCCTACAATAAAACCGTTGCGTTGTTAATTAAGACGTGGCAACGTATATATCGTAGGGGCGGTCATCGGCCGCCCGATACGTAAGGGGCTACGCCGACCTTGCACGAAACGCAAACGGGAGCGCAATGCGCTCCCCTACAACACAAACCGCCGCGTTTTGTTGTTAACTCTTTGACGGTGAAGTTTTATACAAGCTTTAAAAATCAAATGCCGTTTTCTGCTTCTTTTATGGCTTTTTCCGTTTTGGAAAAGAGCTCGGCAGCGGCTTCTGTGCCTACGGTTTCCGCAAACAAACGAAAGCTGTACGCACCTACGGGTAACACCACCACGCTGCCTTTGGGGTAGGTTAAAATTACGCCCTCGCCGCATCTGCCAACCTTGCCCTTGTTTCGCAGTATCTCCATAGTATGCGCCCTTGTTTCCTCTTTGCAGGGAAAGCTTTTTTCCTCAAGAACACCCTTTGGAATGGCAGAAAACATCTCGTACAATGGTTTTTTTATAACCTTTGCCGCAAAAAGGGTTCTAAGCGCAAGAGCGTTGCCGTCGTAGCTCCACATATTGCGGTATACTGCCTCTCGCTCTCTTCCGCCGCTGTCTCCGTAAAAAATGGGTTTACCCCCTGCCTTTATCACGGCGTTTTCCACAAAGTTAGGCGTTAGGGCAGGCAGCGCAACCTCTCCGCCCAAGGTTGCGGCAAGGCAAATAAGGCCCCAAAAGCCGCACTCACTGCCGTCTGCAAGCACAGCCTCGGCATAAAAACCATCACGTGAGATAAAAAAGTTATCCCTGTCCCTGCCTTTTCCGTACTCCACGCTTGCCCCTTGCTTTTCCAAAACCGCATATAAAAACTCCGATGCGTCGTTTTTTTCTCTGATATATAAATGGATACCGGAAAGCTCTCCTACTGCCTCCACAAGTCGTTTTGCGTAGCGAAAACGCACTCTGTCATCGTATTCCAGGCGTATAAGCTCACCTGCGCTGACAAGGCTTGGCACAGGTCTGGAAAGTGCAGCTTCTATGGCACGCTCTTCCTTGTGGGTAGGAGGCAGACCGTCTCCATCAAAAATGCTGACTAAAGCCTTTCCGCCCTCAACTGCTACCATAACCGAAAAACTAAGAGAATACTCAACCGCCGCAAAGGCGGCAAGGGCGGCAAATCCGTCCTCCAGGTCATAGGCTCTTCCGCCGTAAAGCCTTATGCCCGAAAGTATGCTGTCAGCAAGGGCGGCACTTTCCCTATCCTTGCCGTGCATAACGCCCAGCGCCGCACCTGCACCCGCCGTGTAGGCAAGGGCGCTGCCTAAAGACAAGCAAAGCGAACCGTTTATAAAGCTGCCGTATCTGCCTCTTATTACACCGTTTTCCATATATTTTTTTCGAATTTCACCAAAAACTGCACTTTTCATAATTCTTGCTCCTTTCTCTACTCTTACGCCGCCGTTTATAAGGCTTCCGCCGCTGACGTAAGCTCCCTCGCCTATAACCGTGTCGTCGCCTATTACACATCCGCCGCCGATAAAGGCATTTTTAGAAATAAACGAGTTTTCGCATATAATACTATCGTAAACCGCTGCACCGCTTTCTACGGAAACGCCGTCAAAAAGTATACAGCCCTCGCAAACAGCGTCTTCAGCCACAACGGTATGACCAAAAGAAACGGTATTTTTACCGCCTGAATGGCGGAAAACAGCGTTGTAGTAGCTGTCAATGTCACCAATATCGCACCAATAGCCCTTCTCCTCTATACACCCCATAGGTATGCCCTGCGCAAGTAAGTGCGGAAATAGGTTTTTAGCGAAATCCTGTTCGCCGTCACCTATCAGGTCAAGAACAAAAGGCTCTATAACGTAAATCCCCGTGTTTACCAAATCCGTAAGCGTGCGCTTTTCCGAGGGCTTTTCTACCAAGGCGCATATACGCCCGTTTTCGCAAAAAACCGTGCCGTATTCCGTGGGCCGGCTTACTCTGGTGCAAACCACGCTGAGGGCGCAGCCGCTTTTTTTGTGCTTTTCCATAATACGGCGAAAATCAAAATTGCATACCGTGTCGCCGCTTACTACAAGAAAGCTTTCGCTTATTCCCGAGGCGGCGTTTTTAACACAGCCTGCTGTACCCAGAGGTGTACTTTCTCGATAATAGTTAACGTGTACACCCTTTAGCGGATAGGCTTCTATCTTTTCCGCCTTATACATAGTAGCCACACCAAGGTTTGTAAATCCTGCGTCCCTAAGCCTTTCCACCATAGTGCCGAAAACGGTGGAGGTACCAAGGGGGAGCAAGGGCTTTGGCGTGTTTTCGGTAAGGGGAAGCAACCGCTTTCCAAAGCCACCTGCAAGGATTATAGCTGTTTTACACATTTTTACCCTTTCACCCTCTTTTTTCCTTTGTTCTGTTATTTTTTGCAAAATATAAAAAAGTATACTTACTATTGACAAAAGGTCAGAAAAATAATATAGTTATAATGTGGTATAATAGTTTATTGAGTGGAAGGATTTATAAATGACTGATTACGATCTTGATTACCTCCCTGAGGGCGTTGAGTGTGTTATGATAATAGGTAACTTTGACGGTGTGCATCTTGGCCACGAAAAGCTTTTTAACACCGCTTTGATAAAGGGTGATGAGCTGGGTCTTGGCACTTTGGTATGGACCTTTAAGGAGCATCCACAAAAAATTATGGCACCCGATACATTTCGTTATATATTAAGTAAGGAAGATAAGTTTAGGTTTATTGAAAAAATGAGAATATCCCTTTATCACGAGGCAGACTTTAATAAGTACAGGGATATGTCTCCCGAGCAGTTTGTGGACGAGGTTATTGTTAAAAGCTTTAACGGCCGTCACGTAGTTTGCGGGTATGATTTTTCTTTTGGTAAGGGCGGTGTAGGTACCCCTAAGCTTATGAAGGAGCTTCTTGCAAAACACGGTATAGGGCTTACGGTTTTGCGCCCTGTTTATTGTGACGGTAAAAGAGTAAGCTCCACCGCAATACGCAAGATGATTGCGGAAGGAGATATGGAGGGCGCTTCCAACTGTCTTGGCGGCAGCTACAGCTTTAAGCTACCCGTTGAAAAAGGAAGAGGCTTGGCAAGAAAAATGGGCTACCCCACCATTAACCAGCGTTTTCCCAAGGATATGGTAGTGCCTGCCTACGGCGTTTATGCAGTTAACTGCATAGTTAAGGGTAGAAAGCTGGCAGGTATTGCCAATATAGGTGTAAAGCCCACCGTAGACGGCGGCGATGCCGAGCCTATTTGCGAAACTCATATTTTTGACTACTGCGGCGACCTTTACGGTGAAGAAATTCGTATTATTCCCAAAGAAAAAATAAGGGATGAAAAAAAGTTTGACAGTATTAAAGCCCTTAAAAGACAAATAGAAAAGGATTACGATGAAGTACGTAAGCGTTTTATAATGATATATTTAAGAAAGGAGCATCGCTAATGTTTAAAAGACTTGCGGCATTTACGTTGGCTTTACTTGTTTTGCTTTTTACAGGCATAACGGTGTTTGCCGACGAAAGCGCCGACACAGAGCCTGAACCCGAAACAGAAAACATTTTAGTTATTAAAAATCTTAACTCCGGCAACAACCTTAACATAAAAAGTGCTCCCTCCCGCACCTTTCAGGCAGGGGTGGCTGCAAGACTTATGACGGCATTGGTGGCTTACGAGTGTATCGGCAGCGGCAGCGTAAAGCTTAGCGTACCCTTTTGCGCCAGCGATGAAACGCTGAGAGGCAGCGGCAGTTATATAGGCTTTAAGTATTCCGAGGCAAACGACCCTATGACTGCGGAGGATATGTTTACCGCCGCTTTGGTTAGCTCTGCTACGGACGCTTGTCTTACCCTTGCTGTAACGGCTATGCGTTTTAAAGCGGGCGAAACCACCGACTATTCCCACAACTACTCTGCTGCGGCAACGGCTTCTACTAAGGAAAGAGGGTATCTTAACGACTTTATTGCTCTTATGAACACCCGTGCTGCTGAGCTTGGCTGTAAGAGTACAGTGTTTACAAATTGCACCGGCGCTTCTGACCCTAAAAGCAAGACTACCGCAGAGGATATTGCAATAATTGCTGCGGCTGTCTGTGAAAATTCGGAGCTTCTTGCTATGTCCGACAAATCCAGCTACTATCTTAGCACCGGCTCTAACCAAATATATACTAAAAACGCCCTTAAAAGCTCCTATAACCTTAAGGGCTATACCCTTGAGGGCGTTAAGGGCTTGACCGTTGGCTACCTGCAAGGGCCCGATAACTATTGCGTGGTTACTACCGCCGAAAGCAGCGGGCTTTCCTACGTTTTTGTGTGCATTAACACTACTGCGTCCTCTGCTGCCGCTACCGACGGCTCTAAGACCTATGCGGCAGAGATTAGTGCTTACAAAACTATTCACGAATTTATGCCCTGGGCAGTAAAGGCTTTTCAGTACCTTACGGTGGTTTCTCCCTTTAATGCGGTTGCAACCGTGCCTGTTAAGGCGGGTAAGGGGCAGGACAGTGTTACCGTAGTACCTAAGGAGAAAATTGAGCTTTTGATTACCAAGGACATTGACCCCGATACGGATATTTCGGTAGTTTATACCGATATAACGGGTCTTACCCTTACGGCGCCGGTTGCGGAAGGGCAGGAGGTTGGCACTGTTTACGTTTATATTAAAGGTGAGCAGGTTGCGCAAACCACTCTTGTTACCAATGATGGTGTTGCCGAAAGCACAGCCCTTTCTTTGGTGGATAAAATAGAAAACGGGCTTACAAGCAAGTTTATGCTAAAGGTTTATAAATGGGGGCTATATTTCCTGGGTGCGTATCTTTTGGTAATATTCGGTATGTTTATTTACAGGATAGTGCGTAAGTATATTGCCGCCGGTAAGGAATAACGCTTGTAAAACAGAAAATACAAAAAGTGGCTTTTATAAGCCACTTTTTTTATAACTACCGTAAGGTGGTCGCCCCTCACCCGTTTGTTAACGGGTTACGCCGACCTTGCACGAAACGCAAACGGGAGCGCAATGCGCTCCCCTACAATTAAACCGCCGCATTGTTAATTAAGACGTGGCAACGTATATATCGTAGGGGCGGTCATCGGCCGCCCGAAACGCAAGGGGCTACGCTGACCTTACCTATTACGCAAACGGGAGCGCATTGCGCTCCCCTACAATTAAACCGTTGCGTTGTTAATGAAGGTGTGACAACGTATATATCGTAGGGGCGGTCATCGGCCGCCCGAAACGCAACGGGCTACGCTGACCTTACCCATTACGCAAAACGGGAGCGCAATGCGCTCCCCTACAATTAAACCGTTGCGTTGTTAATTAAGACGTGACAACGTATATATCGTAGGGGCGGTCATCGGCCGCCCGATACGTAAGGGGTTACGCCGACCTTGCACGAAACGTAAACGGGAGCGCAGTGCGCTCCCCTACAATTAAACCGTTGCGTTGTTAATGAAGGCGTGGCAACGGATACAATGTAGGGGCGATTCTTGAATCGCCCGCCACTAAACGTTTAAAACCAAGCTGACAGGAAACACGGCAAAATCCCAAAGGTAGCGGGACATTCGAGAATGTCCCCTACA
>JAZSLS010000008.1:0-5184 GCA_045535465.1 Eubacteriales bacterium | reverse complement strand
CGGCTGTTTTTTATACAACTACAACAGATATACATGCTATAACTCCGTTCATTTGCGCATAGCCGGCTACGGTAATAACCAGGTAAGAAGTGCTTCTAAGTGGTACGATTATGACGGCGGCGCAATGAAAGAAACCGGCACAGCCTCGATATCCTATAAGCTTTTCGGTACGCAGTGTCTTACCGCAAACGCCTCCAGCAATACGGGCTATCCCTTCGTTAACAAAACGCTCACCGTAAGAATAGCCGTGGATATCGACGCAGGCCCGACTGTTTACGTTAACGGTGTTAAGGTTTCTTCTCCCACAGCCACCAACAAAACCTTGCTGACTGCATCCGCAGAATACGCAAAGGCGATAGCTCTTAAAACGACAAAAGAGGTTCAGCTTTACATAGACGACGTTATGGTATATACAGGGCTTGGCGAAATTCCCACGGGTGTTACCAAGGAAAGTGTAACGTATCAGCGCCCTGTTTCTAACGCGGATAAAAACGCTATAAAGGTTATGTCCTTTAACACCTTGTTCAGTGACCAGAGTGTCGATGTGTTTGGTAATGGCATAACTCGTACTTATCATATGTATAACGTAGTTGCGGGTTTTCATCCTGACATAGTGGGTATGCAAGAGCGTAACGCTTCCAATATGTCCGGCGTAACAAGCCTTCTGCAAAGCGATGCGGATTATGCTGTGGTTCACGAGTACAGAACGGATACCAGCGTGGCAAACGTTCTTTCCTATGTGCCTATACTGTATAACACAAAGCGCTTCAGCTTGGTTGAAAACTCTGCCGCGAACAATAACGCTGCTCACGGCGCCCTGTTGTTTGACAAGAGCTATAACATTAAAGACATGACAGCGTCGGAAATAGCAGCCTACGCAGGCACCAAAGGGCTTGCATGGGCTGTGCTTAAGGACAAAAAAACGGGTTCTTACGTATTGGTTTTGAACGCTCACTTTGCTCTTAATGCCAGCAATTATACAGGTTATACGGACGAAGAAGCGCTTGAAGCGCGTCTGTCCAACGCATCTCAGGCTTTGGAGAAGATGCAGGCGGTTTATGATGTGTACGGTGTTATCCCCACGGTCTTTACCGGCGACTTTAATATGCGCTACTATGACCCTGCGTTCAAGCTGCTTAGCGAAGCCTTTGAAAGCTCTATCTACGCAAGCGACGATTTTGTAAAATATGAGTACTCCATGAATAAAATAACGGGTGCAACCTTCACTCGTGCACCTAACGCTCCTATAGACCATATTTTTTATAACGACGAGGCATTAACTCCCACATCGTATTACGTAGGCAACAAGGCAGAAGAGCTTATGATAGCCTCTGACCACCTGCCTGTAATGACAACCTTCTCGTACAATAAGGTGTTGGAACCTACCGCCTCTCATATAACAGGCGTGTACTCTGCAACTCAGTTCGTCAGCCTTAAGGGCGATGGCGAGATATATTATACTACTGATAACAGTGATCCGCGCACGTCTAAAACTCGTAAGCTGTACGGCGAGGCTATATCTGTAAGCGAAGATACCGTTATAAAAAGCACCGCTAAGGTGAACGGTGTTTACAGTGGCGTAAACAGAGTAACTCTGTTCTTTGGCGCACCGCTTCTTATAAGCGAGGTAATAAAAAATGCTCCCGGTACCGATTTTACAGAGGGCGTGGAAATAATAAACGTTTCCTCTGTTGACGTAGACCTGAGTGATTTTATCCTTTGGAGTTACAGCAGCGCTGTCGAGTCAACGGCGATGTCTGTCGCAGACGCATCGGTGGATTTGCAGATGCCTATGGCTTATAAGGAGGGAGATGCGATAGTGCCCGGTGGTGCAGTTGCATTTTGTCCCATAGTTACGGGTGACACGTACCTTAACAAAGATGCACTATCTTCAAGTGAGAGCGCATATCTGGTTACTCTTAACGAAAACGCCACCAAGGTTACTTATCATACGGACAGATGGGCAAAAGCGATAGCCTATGACAAATCCGGCAGTATTCCCGCAAGCCTTATTTTCCCCATAGACAGAACGGCAAGAAGTATAGGTTATACAGATGGCGGCGTTGCTGTCAGACGTTTGGACTATTACAATTCAACGGATGGTGCTGTCAACAACGTTTCCAAATCTTTTAATCTTGGTAACAGCGCATACACAAGGTTGTATATAACAATGTTCTCCGAGCAAAGCGTTGCAAACGCCGTATGCGTAGTAAACCTCGACTCAACCGACGGCGGTATAACAACTGCTACCGACGGTACGACAACCGTTTCCGCAGGTGCTTTTAACTTCACTCCTACTGATAACAATACGATGACGACCCAAAGCTTTACTTCCGGTAAGTATAGCATAGGCAGTCTTACTGCAGAGCAAAAGACGGTATTTGATTCCTATATAAGCTCAAAACGCAAGGAAAACGCTTCCGCAGTAAGCACGGCTGAGGAATTTGCGGCAATGAGCGCAAGCGGCAACTACTATCTTGCCGCGGATATTACGCTTTCCGCAAGTTACGCTGACGTATTCACAGGCTGCTTTGACGGCAGAGGCCATACGGTAAGCACAAGCGTGCCTATGTTTACAAACATCAGCGCAACCGTTAAAAACCTTACCGTTAACGGCAATATAAACGGTAATGCAGGTTACAACGGCGCTGTTGCGGCTCAAGCGTCCGGCACGGCTCGCTTCGAAAACATAACCGTAAACGCTAACCTTTCCGGCGGTACGTCAACGGGTGGTTTATTCGGCTATGCTACAAGCGGTGCGGATATAAGCGTAGTCCGCTGTATCAACAACGGCAGTATAAGCGGCACTTCTCAGACCGGCGGCTTGATAGGCTACTGCCAGGGAACAAGACTTGCAGTTGACGAATGCATCAACAACGGTAAGGTATACTCCACCTCTTATGCAGGCGGCGTAATTTGTCGCTTCGGCAAGAACGCAGCAACAATGTCCTATAAGTGCAATATAACAAATTGTGTAAATAACGGTGAGGTATCCTCTACCAGCACGAGGGCGGCGGGCATTCTCGGCTATTCCGTAGGCTATATAATGATATCCGGCTGTATAAACTACGGGTATATCCATTACGAGGGTACAGTAGCAGAGTTTAATGCAAGTGGTATATTCGGTGAGGGTGGCAATACGTATACTTCGGGCACAACCACGGTAGAAACGAAAAACAGCCATATAATCAGAGATTGCTACAATTATGGCGATGTAGAGGGCACTTGCTCTGCGGGCGGTATCGTGGGAAAAACCGCATATGTGGGCCCTGTAAGCGGCTACAATTACATAATAGAATCCTGCGGTAATGCAGGCAATATAACCTGTAAGGATGGCGGATCCAGCAGAACTACCAAGGGTGCAGGCGGTATAGTCGGATATTTCTACGGGGCGGTTAACAACGTGCTTTCCCGTTGTTACAACGTTGGTAATGTTTCCGTTGTGGCAAACGCAAACGGCTCTACTGTAAGAGCAGGCGGCATTGCAAGCTATCTTAACGGCACCAAGCTTTATCTTGAAGATTGCTATAACGCTGGTACAATCACCGCAAGCGGCGCGGGCAGTGTAAAATACCAGCTTTACTTCAACAATAACGCAACGGGTGCAGCAAGTGGATATATAAACAATAACCATGCGCTTGCCGTTAGCGGTGCAACCTATGAAAGCAACGGCACGCAGGCAAGCAGTGTTACAACCTTCACCGCCGCAGAGCTTGCTGACGGCACGCTTAGAGACCGCATAAACAGCGGTGCAGGCAAAACCTACTACTTCCAGCATTCAACAGAGAAGTATCCTGTACTTCGTGAATACAAGGGCTTTACTCTTTGGGATATAATACTTAAGGATAACAGCGATTACGCAGCAGACGATACGCAGATTTTTAGGGTAGATACTTTGACAGACCTTTCCGGTTTTAAAGCGGAATTTGTAACCGAGGTAAAGGTATACGATGGAGAAAATGAAGTAAAAGCAAACGCTTACATAGGTACGGGCTACACCGTTAAATCCTTCGACGGCAAGGTGGTTAAGGAAATAGCCGTAACTGGAGACGTTGACGGTGACGGCAGCATTAGTGCTTTGGATTATATTGCTATCAAGCAGTATCTGAAAGCAGCAATACTTTTCAGCGATATCCAGTGCGTGGCAGGCGACTTGGATGAAAGCGGTGACCTTAGCTCGTTGGATTATATTGCTATGAAGCAAATAATTAAAAACTAAGATAATGCAATTCTGGCGCTATCTTTAGTTCAAAGTAAAAGCAAAAAGCCGAAAACTGTTTGTTAAAAAGCAGTTTTCGGCTTTTTAATTTGTTTTGCTTTAAACAATTTTTCGAATACAAATAACTTCCGCGATTGATAAGAATAATGCTTTTATGTATAATTATATCAGTAAATTAGTCAGATTATCTGTATACACCTATATAAAGGGGAATGATCTATGAAAAAAAGAATGAGACAGACAAATCGCATCCTAAGCTTTCTTTTATTTGTACTTATGTTGCTGAGTACCGCACCCGTGACGGTGTTTGCGGCAGGCGAGACCTGCGTTTGCGGATTTACGCCCCACAAGTGCTTTACAAGCATTGGCGACGCATTTACGGGCTACACCGTGGTTGAAGTAGGGGGTAGTTACTTTGTTTTGGCAGACGGGGACGGAGAAGTGCTCAATGACGGCATACTAAAGGCTGACGAGGATGACAAGATTCAGCTGAAGGAAAGCTGGGTGGTATTCCCCGAGGCGCCTGTTACAGCCTTTGACGGAAAGCTTCTGTCTCCGATATAGCTCTTACGGACGATGATGGCAAGGTGCTTGTTGAGGGGAAGGACTATACCGTTTATCTTATCTCCGATAGTTTTGAGAAGGACAGACTTTACTGCCTTGCGGTAGAGGGAAAAGGTGATTACTGCGGCACCGTGTTCACGTTAATAACTATCGACCCCTGTATAGGTGACGTTAATGCAGACGGCCGTATAGATAATCTTGACGCAGTAGCTATTCTTAAGTACGATGCAGGTCTGATAGAAGAGTTTTAGTTTTACCGATTAACAAAAAGACGGGACAGGGAATTTTTAATATGTTTCCTGTCAAGTAGATACTATAAAAAACAAAAAGGATAAAATACTTACTCTCCCTCTGCTGGCTGTAGGGGTAGATTTTATTAAAAGAAGACCTTGGTCACCGTT
>JAZSLS010000106.1:0-3555 GCA_045535465.1 Eubacteriales bacterium | reverse complement strand
CAGACTTATATAGTCCACGGAGGACACAACAGCGTCGCCGGTAAGGTCTGCCGTAAGAATCGCTGTGCGGCTATCGTCTTCGCAGGTAACGGAGTAGCCCGTACCTACGCAGCCTGTGCTTGTCACTTCCTTACCGTTAAGGTCAAACACCTTAACGTCATACTTGAACAAAGCCTTAAAGCTGTCTATCTGCATAGCTGCGGAAAAGCCCTTAAAATATTGCTCACCGAGATTGTAAATACCGCTGGCGGCTATATCGTCCTTAAGCTCCAAACCGTTTGCCACAACCTCAAATGCGTGGCTTAGGATGGTATGCTTGGTAGGAGTAGAGCCGTTAAGCGTTTCTATCTGTATATTGTAAGTATAGTTATCGGGTTCCAGTGTGCTGAAATTAAAGGCAGAGCTTATGCCCGAAAGGTTATAGCTTGTAGCGTAGGGGTTAACCGTTTTGGTGGTGATTATCGTACCTGCCGAGTTGCTTACGCTGGCAGTTACGGAGTACATACCACCGTCACTTTCCACTGTACCTCCAAGGGTAAACGACGTACCCTTTTTAAGACTTGTGGGGTATACCCCATCCTTAACTCTTGCCCACGCAGCGTAGAAGGTAATTATATCTCTGTCTACGCTGGAGGTGCCTGCAACGCTGCAGCCGTTGCTGTAAGTCTTAAGCATACTGCCCGTTGTATCATCGTTTGCGCCATACCATACGTCGGACTTGGAGGAGGTTATCTTGTACGCCCACTGGTCAGCAGAGCGTCTGTGTGCTATCCAACCGGTAAAGGTGTAGCCTTCTCTTGTAAAGGTGTTCTTAGCAATAGAGGTGCTTGTGCCGTATACAACCTTGGTATCGGCAATAGCGGTACCGGTACCGCCGTTGGGGTCGTACTGAATGTAAAAGCTCTTAGTGCCTGTGCTGTTGGGAGTCCACTGAGCGTAACAGGTAATGGTATCGCCGTTTACTGTTGTAAGCTGGGAAACGTTTCTCTTGTTTTCGTAAAGAGCAAGCTTTGCGCCTGCAGGCTGAGAGCCCTTAAGATACCAGGAGGCACCGCCGTCTTTTTTGAAATACAGCCACTTATTATCAGACTTGCGGTGTAGATACCAGCCTGCAAAGGTGTAGCCCGACCTTGTAAATTCGTTAGCACGAAGGGGCGCAACAATGCCTTTTATGTGCTTGGTTGCGGTTATTGAGCCGCTACCGCCGTTAGAATTGTATTTGGTAGTCCAAACAACACCGGAGCTTTCGGTTATAGGTGTAAAGTCACCTGTGCCGCTTTTGTAGTTGCAAGCGTAAACCGCTTCCTTGTTCATATTGTTACAGTTGATATTGTAGTAAAGCCTAAGGTCACCGTCGGTACCTTGCCCTGTACGGAAGTTACAGGACTCTATTTCAAAGGAGGTAACGCTGGTATCGGAAAGCAGGAAGCTTGTCACTGTGGGATGTACAAAATCATCGGAGTCGGAGGAGGATTCCATCTTGCTGTCGATTATATTCTTAAGATTATAGGTTATAATAACGTTTCTGTTGCCTGTAATGCCATCCCAAATAGGAACGTAAAGCACCTTTTCGGACTTGTTGTAGCCAAAGCCCTGGTTTGTCCAGTCATCCATCGTGGAAATGGTGCCTGCCGCAGAGTTGCTGGAGGCAAAAACTGCGTTGCGGGTATCAATGGTAAATATCCTGTAGATAGTTACAGGGGTAGGATTGGAGGCAGAACCGCCTGTTGCGTTTTCGGGAATACGGCAGGTGTAAAAATAGTTAGCTCTCTTTATAAGAAAATACAAATAACCGCCGGAGGTCTTAACGTGGCGCATTGCGCTTATGGTAACGGAAGAGCCGGAGGCAGTTACCATCTTAAAGAAGCCTGTAAAGCGAAGAGCTGTACCGTCTATCTTATAACGAGACATAGCGGGACCTGCAACGCAGGTAGCGGCAAACATATAGTTGGTACCGCCAATATCCACTACGTTAAGCTCGTTAGCGTGGTAAAGGGTGTTGTTGCTACTGGTGCTGGTCGCAGTCAAGCTGGAGTAGTAGGACATTTCGGTTTTTGCTCCAGTGTTCATATTTATACGCCATATATCCGCATAGCTATCGTCGGAGTTGCGCTTTGCAACGTAGCAATAGGTAGTGCCTACGTTCATACCCTGAACAGCCGTACAGGTAGTACCGCCTTCGGTGGTGTTTGGCAATGTCCACATCAAGGTGGAGTCAGCCGAGGTATACGTCTTGTAGCCGTTGTAGCTGTAAGACGAGGGAGTTTCCATATTAACGGTCTCCTGATTAACGGCATAGGTGTTAAGAGAGCTAAAATCGTAGTCGTACTCACCGTCGCCTATCATATCATCGCCAAGGTCTTGGTTTTTCACAGCCGCAAAGGCGGGAACAGAGCTAACCAAGGTGCAAAGACAAAGCAAAAACGCTAAAATAGAAGTTATCTTTTTCATCGCAAGCTATCCTTTCTGAAATAATTTTTATGTCAGCCTTTTACTATTTTACAAAGAGTTATACAGTCTGCCGCCGTAAGCACGCCGTCGCTGTCAAGGTCTGCTGCCGTAAACGAAGCCTCGCTAAGCTCCGCCGTGGATTTTATTGCGGCACCCATATTTATATAATCCGCCGTGGAAATAACCGCATCTCCGTTAAGGTCGGCGCTAAGAACGGCAACACAGCTTTCGTCTTCGCAGGTTATGACAAAGCCCGTACCTACACAGCCGCTTTCCGCAAGCTCCTTGCCTTCAGTGTCGTATATCTTAACGTCGTATTTAAACAGTTCCTTTAAATCATAGCTGCTTGCACCTACGTCAAAGCCTGTAAAAAACTTTTCCGTTAGGGTGTACTTGCCGCTTTCCGCCACCGCATCCTTAAGCACCAGCCCCGGCGCTATAACGTTAAAGGGGCTGTCTATAAGAGTATGCATAGTGGGGGAAGAGCCGCTTATGGTACCCAGTTCCACCTTGTAACGGTATTCACCCACCGGCAATTTATCAAAAGCAATACCTTGGTTAACTGCAGATAGGTCGTAGCTGTAAGAGTATGGATTGGCGGTGTGGGTATAAAGCACACCATCCGCATTAGAAACCGTAACCTTTACGGTGTGTATGCCCGCATCGCTTTCAAGCACGCCTCCCACGTTAAAGGCGTTACCCAATACAAGGGAAACAGGTGTGACAGCATTTGCAACCCGTGACCACGCAGCGTAAAAGGTAATAATATCGGTATCCACGCCGGAGGTAGATGCCAAGGAGCAGCCGTTAAGATACGCTCTAAGCACGTTATCGGCAGTATCACCACCCACGTCTATCCAGCTTCCGCTTAAATCCTTTACGTTTTTGTAGGACCACTGATTTTTGTTACGGCGGTGGGCTATCCACCCCGAGAAAACGTAGCCTTCTCTTGCAAATTGGTTTTTGGTGGTGTTTGTATCAACACCGTAAACAACCTTGGTATCAGCCATTGTGCCTGTACCGCCGTTGCCGTCGTACTGAACGTAAAAGCTTTTTGTGCCTGTACTGTTGGGTGTCCATTGAGCGTGACAGGTAACGGTATCA
>JAZSLS010000155.1:0-4671 GCA_045535465.1 Eubacteriales bacterium | reverse complement strand
TATTAAATACGCTCCCTCTATAATAGTGGGGCTTGTTGCTTTGGTATTTGTTGACTTTTTTCAGCTTAAGATACCGGAGCTTTACCGCACGGTCATTAACGGTATGAACGGTGACGCTATCGGCACAGACGGTAATGCAGCTTTTGACCTTGATTTTTTACTGGATGAGGTTTGTTTGCCTCTGATTATTGTTATACTTGCCTTACTGTTTGGTAGGTTTTTGTGGCGAATTTGCCTTTTTGGTACGGCGCTTAAAATAGAGGCAGACCTGCGCTATACTATGTTTGACCACTGCAAGGACCTTTCTCACCAGTATTATCAAGTGAATAAAGTGGGCAATATGATGTCCCTTTTCACCAATGACCTTGAGACGGTACACGAATGCTTTAGTATGGGCGTTATGATGATGTTTGATGCCGCTGTTCTTGGCGGTCTTGCCATATTCAAAATGTGCCGTATGAACCCTGCGCTGACCTTGTTTTCCCTTATACCTATGGGGCTGCTTTTAACCATTGCCATCATTATAGGCAGATTTATGACCAAAAAATGGGAAAGAAGACAGGAGTCCTTTTCTTCACTTTCCGATTTTTCACAGGAAAGCTTTTCGGGCATTGCCGTTATCAAAGCCTTTGTTAAGGAAGCAAAGGAGCTTTGGGCTTTCCGTGCCCTTAACGAAGAAAACGAGGAGGCAAACGTTGAATATACCCGTATGTCTACGGTGCTTAAAATATGCGTTATCCTGTTTGTAGAGTCGGTTATATGTATTATCCTCGGCTACGGCGGTTATCTGGTGTATACGGGTAGCTTTGACGCAGGTGAGCTTGTTGAATTTATTGGCTATTTTAACGCCATAGTGTGGCCTGTTATGGCAGTTTCCGAGCTTATTGAGCTTCGTTCCAAGGGTAAAGCATCGCTTAAACGTATTGCCGAGCTTTTGGATGCAAAGCAGGATGTAGTTGATAAGGGCAAGATGGACGAAGCCAATTACATACGCGGTGATATTGAGTTTAAAAATCTTAGCTTTAGATATCCCGATGGTGACAGAGACGTTCTTAAAAACATAAGCTTTACCATAAAAGCAGGGGAAAACGTTGGCATTATAGGTAAAACAGGTTGCGGAAAAACTACCATTGTTGACCTTATACTGAGAACTTATAATATAGGTGACGGTATGCTGTTTATCGACGGTCACGACGTTAACCACCTCCCTATCCGCAAGGTACGTGAAGCTTGCGCCTACGTTCCTCAGGATAACTTTCTTTTCAGCGCTACCATAGAAAACAATATTGCCTTTGCAAAAGAAGATGCACACGGAGCGGAAATTGAAAACGCTGCGGTGCTTTCAGGCGTGGATTCGGATATAAGAGGCTTCACCTCCGGTTATGCTACCCTGCTTGGCGAAAGAGGCGTTACTGTTTCCGGTGGGCAAAAGCAAAGGATATCCATAGCCAGGGCTTTGGTAAAGGATGCTCCCATTCTTATACTGGATGATTCGGTTTCGGCGGTGGATACAAATACCGAACGGATAATTTTGCAAAACCTAGCAAATGGCAGAAAGGGACGCACTACCATCCTTATTGCACACAGAATATCCACTGTTGAAAGAATGGATAAGATAATATTCGTTGACAAGGGTACGGTGCTTGCCATAGGTACTCACGAGGAGCTTCTTAGCTCTTGTGAGGAATACAGAAAGACCGTAGAGATGCAAAAGCTTGAAGAAGAAGGAGGAAGTGACAATGCGTGAGTATTATCCTTTGCTGATAATTGGCGCTGTTATCGGTGTTTTTTCCATCATCTTCTCCGTTGCCTTTGCTATGATGAAAAACAAAAAAGAAAGCATTGGCTTTGACCGCAATATGAAGGACGGCGAGATTGTTCGTCGATTGATGGTTTATGCAAAGCCCCACACCAAAAGCTTTGTTTTTGTAGGCTTTACTCTTGTTTTTTCCATAGCTTACGACATTACTGCGCCTTTGCTTATAGGTAATATTGAGGAAATGGTAAAGGAAAACGGTTTTCCTCTAAGTAAACTTTATATTTACGTAGGCATTTACTGCAGCATACTTGTAGTTTCTATGCTTTGTACCTATTTGCAAATGATTAGCCTGCAAAAAACCGGTCAAAAGATAATGTCTGCTTTGCGTGAGGACGTTTTTACTCATATCGAATCCCTTTCTCACAGCCAGCTTAACCTTATGCCCGTAGGCAGGCTTGTTACCCGTGTTACCAACGACACCAACGCAATATCTATGCTGTTTACAAACATACTTGTTAACCTTGTAAAGAACTGCTTTATTATAGTGGGTGTTTTGGTGGCAATGCTTTGTGTCAACTATGAGCTTACCCTTATGGTGCTTTGCTTTGTGCCGTTTGTATTGCTTTTTACCGTTATCTTCCGCAAGTTCACCCGCAAAGCTTTCAGAACGGTTAAAGACAAAACTACCGATATAAATACTTTTCTTTCCGAAAATTTATCCGGTATAAAGATAACCCAAATATTTAACCGTGAACAGAAGAAGCTGGAGGAATTTGAGATTAAAAACCGTGAGCTTCAAAGGGCAAAACGCAATCAGTTAGTCATCTTCAGCATTTTTCGTCCCGTTGTATATATGCTGTACGTTTCCTCGGTGCTTTGCCTGTTTTATCTCGGCGGTAAGGGATACATAGACGGAACAACCTTTATGGGCAAGGCTATAACCAGCGGCGTAGTGGTTTCGTTTTATATGTATATAAACAAGTTCTTTACGCCTATACAAAGCTTAGCAGAGCAGTTTAACTGGCTTCAGTCTGCTTTTGCTTCCGCTGAGAAAATATTCTCTGTTATGGACATTGAACCGGTTGTTACCGATGCTCCCGACGCAATAGAGCCGGAAACGATTAAGGGCGATATTGAGTTTCGTGACGTTTGGTTTGCATACGTACCCGGGCAATGGGTGCTTAAGGGTGTTTCATTCCACATAAAACCCGGTGACACAGTTGCCTTTGTAGGCTCTACCGGCTCGGGTAAATCCACCATACTTTCTCTTATTTGCAGAAACTACGACGTAACTAAGGGTGAAATACTGATAGACGGTATTGACATACGCAAAATTAAAATATCCGCTCTTAGAAAGCATTTTGGGCAGATGCTTCAAGACGTATTTATGTTTTCGGGCACCATACGCAGCAACATTGTGCTTCGTGAGGAAGGCTTTAGCGACAAGGAGATAATGGACGTTTGCAAATACGTTAACGCCGACAGCTTTATTGACAAGCTTCCCAACGGCTTGGATGAACCTGTTAGAGAAAGAGGCAACAATTTTTCTGCAGGGCAGCGTCAGCTTCTTTCCTTTGCACGCACCATTATTCACAAGCCCTCGGTTATGATACTTGACGAGGCCACCGCAAACATAGATATGGAGACGGAAAAGCTTATTCAAAACTCCTTGGAAAAGATGAAGAACATAGGGACTATGCTTATGGTTGCTCATAGGCTGTCTACCATTCAGCACGCTGACAGTATCATTTTGCTTTCCCACGGCGAAATAAAAGAGCAAGGCTCGCACCGAGAGCTTTTGAAGCTTAAGGGCAAATACTACCGCCTTTATATGCTTCAATACCACAAGGAGCAGTTTGCGGCAAGCTAAAGCTTAAAATTGTATATTGATTTTTCAAATAAAAGAGTGTAAAATACTACCATATCAAAAACATTTTGGAGGAAAATTATGGGTAAATTTTTAGTTCGTGAAACTTCTACAGGTATTAAATTTGATCTTAAGGCTGATAATGGCCAGGTTATTGCAACTTCCGAGGTTTATACCACCGAGGATGCTTGTATGAATGGCATCGAAAGCGTTAAAAAGAACGCTCCCCTTGCTGCCGTTGAAAATCAGACGGTTGAGGGTTTTGCCACAGAAAAGCACCCTAAGTTTGAAATTTACACTGACAAGGCAGGAGAGTTCCGTTTTCGCCTTAAGGCTACAAACGGTCAGGTTATTGCAGTAAGTGAAGGCTACAAGGCTTTAGCAAGCTGCGAAAACGGTATAGAAAGCGTTAAGAAAAACGCCTCCGATGCTAACATAGTAAAGGAGTAAGATATGGGTTTTGATATTAAAGCTAAGATTAGCGAAATGGTTAACAAGATTAAAAACGACGATGCTCTTATGGATAAGTTCAAGGCTAACCCGGAAGCAACCGTTGAAGAGCTTATTGGTATGGATATACCCGACGGTATGCTTGAAAAGGTTGTGGATGGTGTTAAAAGCGGCATAGTTGCCGACAAGGCAAAGGACTTATTTGGTTCTATAAAGAAAAAGTTTTAAAAACAGGGTGGCGTAGCTTAACACCTTTAGTGTGCAAAAAACCGTTTACAAAGTGTTTTTGTAAACGGTTTTTTATTGTGTAAAAAGCATATATCACAAAACAGAGAAGCATATTTTGTTTTTATTTACAATTGAAAGATGCTTCATAGTATGTTAAAATGAAATGAATATAGAAAGGTATGAGTACTAAATATATGGAGGATACAATTATGAAACGCTTTTTATCGTTTGTTTTGATTTTCACTATGGTTATCACGGCGTTTTATGCAATGCCCAATGCAAGTGTTAAAGGTGATGCTGCGCTTAGCATAAGCGGCGGCACCTTAAATTCCGCCGTTTTTATTCTTGACCCCGGTCACGGCGGCAG
>JAZSLS010000120.1:0-5211 GCA_045535465.1 Eubacteriales bacterium | reverse complement strand
TGAACGAAAAAACATATAAAAATGCAGAAAATTCAGGGATGTTCTCCCTGAATTTTCTACTTTAGAGTAACTGTATTTTTTTCTTTTTCGTGCTCGGTGCCTTTGTCAGCAGTCTGAGGCGTTGGGAAAATCCAACGCCTTTGTTTTTTGCAGTTGAGCCGTTCTTACATCACAGAGTTTATTCGTATTCTACTACGTCTATCCATCTATGGAGAAGCTCTTTTTCCTCGTCCTTACGCTTAATAGACTGGGAAGCCGCAATAATGGGCATCCACTTTTGAACGTGCTGCTTAGCTGTATCGGTCTTATTGCAGTAAAGCTTAAGGTACTTTTCGCCAAGGTCTTCTCTGCCTGCAAGCCAGAACATAAGGTAGGTACGGGCAGCGTCAGCCGCAGGGTCGCCCTGAACAGCGTGAGACCAGTCGAGAATATAAGGTTTACCCTCATCGCTTATTATAATATTGGAGGGGTCAAAGTCGCCGTGAAGAACGGAGGTGCGCTTAGGAAGAGAATCAAGCCTTGTGTGAAGCTCATAACGGGTAGTAGCGTCAAAGCCTGTAAGCTCAACCTTGCCGTGCATCTTATCTCTGAGCTTGTTAAGCAAAGGACAGGTGCAGCCGTGCATCTCTATCTGAAGGTCAACAAACATTTCAAAATACTCGTCAAGCTTATCGGGGTTTTCTTCCATAAGCTGTTGAAGGGTTCTGCCGGGGATATACTCAGCACGGAATGCCCAACAACCGTCAATAGTCATAACCTCAAGTATCTTGGGGATATTAAGACCGGTTTCTTCAACACGTGCCTGATTTAACGCTTCGTTAAGAACGTTTGCTTTGGAAAAGCTTTTGTCAAAAAGCTTAACAACGGTAGTGCCGTCACGGAAAATAGTCTTTGTCGGTCTTTCTGCAAGAACCTGGTCCTTATTAACGTTCATTATACATCCTCCCTTGTGCCGTAGTATGCGTTAAGATACATCTGCTTAATCTCACTCATAAGAGGATAACGAGGATTTGCACCGGTGCACTGGTCGTCAAACGCCTGCTCTACCATATCGTCAAGACGAGCAAGGAAATCCGCTTCGTCAATACCGTAATCTTTAATACAGGACTTGATGCCTATCTTAACCTTAAGCTCATCTATAAGAGCTACAAGGCCTTCAAGCTTATCTGCATCGCTGTCGCCCTTAACGCCGAGATAATCAGCAACCTCTGCATAGCGAGCAAGCGTATGAGGATGGGTGTACTGAGAGAAGGTGCCCATCTTAGGAGGTACTTCTGCTGCGTTAAAGCGGATAACCTCGTTAATAAGCAAAGCGTTTGCTACGCCGTGAGGCAAATGATGGAAAGCACCAAGCTTATGTGCCATAGAGTGGCATACACCAAGGAATGCGTTTGCAAATGCCATACCTGCCATAGTAGCAGCGTTTGCCATCTTTTCTCTTGCAACAGGGTCGTTGGGGCCGTTATCATACGCTCTGGGAAGGTAATCAAATACCATCTTAAGAGAGCGAAGCGCAAGACCGTCGGTAAAATCGGTTGCCATAATGGAAGCGTATGCTTCAAGAGCGTGGGTAACCGCATCTATACCGGATGCAGAGGTAAGGCCCTTGGGAGCGTTCATCATAAAGTCTGCATCAACTATAGCCATATCGGGCATAAGTTCATAATCTGCAAGAGGGTATTTTACACCGCTGGTTTCGTCGGTAATAACCGCAAAGGGAGTAACTTCGGAGCCTGTACCTGCAGAGGTGGGAATAGCAATAAAGTACGCCTTTTCACCCATCTTAGGGAAGGTGTAAACACGCTTACGGATATCCATAAAGCGCATTGCCATATCCATAAAGTCTGCTTCGGGATGCTCGTAAAGCACCCACATAATCTTACCGGCGTCCATAGCAGAGCCGCCGCCCAGTGCAATAATTACATCAGGCTGGAATGCTGCTATCTGCTTAGCGCCTTCCTTAGCGCAAGCAAGGGTAGGATCGGGTGCAACCTCAAAGAAGGTTGCGTGAGTAATACCAAGCTCCTCAAGCTTTTCTTCAACGGGCTTGGTGTAACCGTTATTATAAAGGAAACTATCGGTAACGATAAACGCCTTCTTAGTTTTGCTTATCTGGCTAAGCTCAGCAAGAGCAACAGGCAGACAGCCTTTCTTTATATAAACCTTTTCAGGTGCACGGAACCAAAGCATATTTTCTCTCCTCTCTGCCACATTCTTTATGTTAAGCAGATGTTCAATACCTACGTTTTCGGAAACGCTGTTGCCGCCCCAGCTACCGCAGCCAAGGGTAAGAGAGGGACGCATTGCAAAGTTATAAAGGTCACCTATACCGCCGTGGGAAGAAGGAGTGTTTACAACTATACGGCAGGTCTTCATACGAAGAGCAAATGCATCAAGTATATCCTTGCACTTAATGGTATCAATATAAATAGAGGAGGTGTGGCCGTAGCCGCCGTCTGCTATGAGACGTTCAGCCTTTGCAAAGGCATCCTCTACGTCCTTTGCCTTATACATAGCAAGTACGGGAGAAAGCTTTTCGTGAGCAAAGGCTTCGGAAATATCAACGCTTTCAACCTCACCTATAAGCACCTTTGTGCCTGCGGGAGCGGTAAAGCCTGCTATCTCAGCTATACGGCAAGCACTTTGACCAACTATCTTAGCGTTAAGAGCGCCGTTGATGATCATAGCATTTCTTACCTTATCAACCTCGTCACCCTTAAGGAAGTACGCACCTCTTGCCTCAAACTCAGCCTTAACGGCATCGTAAATATCTTCAAATACGATAGTAGACTGTTCAGAGGCACAAATCATACCGTTATCAAAGGTCTTGGAATGGATGATGGAGTTAACCGCAACGACAACGTCTGCACTGCTGTGGATGATAGCGGGAGTATTACCTGCGCCAACACCGATTGCGGGTTTACCGCTGGAGTAAGCAGACTTAACCATACCGGGACCACCGGTTGCAAGAATAGTATCAGATTCTTTCATAACGAGATTGGTCATCTCAAGGGAAGGAATATCTATCCAGCCTATTATCCCTTCGGGAGCGCCTGCGGCAACTGCTGCCTCAAGCACTACCTTTGCAGCAGCAATAGTAGACTGCTTTGCTCTGGGATGAGGGCTGATAATTATACCGTTACGGGTTTTAAGGGCTATAAGAGTCTTAAATATAGCTGTGGAAGTGGGGTTTGTGGTAGGAATTACTGCCGCAAGAACACCCAAAGGCTCAGCTATCTTGGTAATACCGAAAGCAGGGTCGTTATAGATAACGCCACAGGTCTTGGTATCCTTGTATGCATTATATATATATTCAGCTGCATAGTGGTTTTTGATTACCTTATCCTCTACAACGCCCATACCGGTTTCCTCTGCCGCAAGCTTGGCGAGAGGAATACGAGCCTTGTCTGCAGCAACTGCAGCGGCAAGGAATATCTTATCCACCTGCTCTTGAGTGTAGGTTGCAAAAACAGCCTGAGCAGCACGTACGCTTGCTATAAGCTCCTTAAGCTTTTCTACACTATCTGTTATCTGATAAGTTTGTTCGCTCATAATAAATAGCTCCTCTAAATACAAGTATACCCTATTAATATATCAAATCAAGTGTCAATTGTCAACAAAAATCGTTAACATACAATTAAAAATGACATTACAGACAAAAAAAGTTTGCATAATTATTTACATTTGTTGTTAATGACGGCATTATTTTCAAAAATATTATTATAAATAACGAAAAAAACAAAGCCCCGTTTGTTAAAAAACGGAGCTTTGGAAAATATTAAACCTAACTTATGCCTTGCCGTTGCAGCCGAGAACGTTAATGAGCTTGTGACGAACGAGCTCCTTAATGTTAGCTCTTGCGGGCTTAAGATATTCACGGGGGTCAAACTTATCGGGATGTTCAGCAAAGAACTTACGAACGGTACCGGTCATAGCGAGACGAAGGTCGGAGTCGATATTGATCTTACAAACTGCAAGAGAAGCAGCCTGACGAAGCTGATCTTCGGGAACGCCGATAGCGCCGGGCATTGCGCCGCCGAACTGATTGATCATTTCAACGTAGTTCTGAGGAACGGAAGAAGAACCGTGAAGAACGATGGGGAAACCGGGAAGTCTTCTGGAAATGTCCTCAAGTATATCAAAACGGAGCTGAGGCTTTGTGCCGGGCTTGAACTTGTATGCGCCGTGGCTGGTGCCGATAGCGATAGCAAGAGAGTCAACGCCGGTCTTTTCTACAAATTCTTCAACTTCTTCAGGACGGGTGTAGGAAGAATCCTCTGCGGAAACCTGAACGTCATCCTCGATACCTGCGAGAGTACCAAGTTCGCCTTCAACAACAACGCCGTGAGCGTGTGCATATTCAACAACCTTCTTGGTAAGCTCGATGTTTTCCTTAAAGGAATGGGAGGAACCGTCGATCATAACGGAGGTAAAGCCGCCGTCGATACAAGACTTACAGGTTTCAAAGTCAGGACCGTGGTCAAGGTGAAGAACAACGGGAATCTCGGGGCATTCGATAATAGCAGCCTCAACGAGCTTAACGAGGTAAGTGTGGTTAGCGTAAGCACGTGCACCCTTGGAAACCTGAAGGATAACGGGAGCCTTTTCTTCCTTACAAGCCTCGGTGATACCCTGAACGATCTCCATGTTATTAACATTGAAAGCACCTACAGCGTAGCCGCCTTCATATGCCTTTTTAAACATTTCTGTAGAAGTTACTAAAGCCATAACAACTGCATCTCCTTTTAAAAAAATTATTTTACGGACTAAGTTTAGCAGTATTTGTTAAACTTGTCAAGCAAAAAGACTGAAAATAATGCTATTTTCTTCGAAAAAATAATTGATTTAAGTAGAAAAGTGTGGTATAGTTATGTGAAATCAATTGTTTTGAAAGGATGACTACTACAATGAGCGCATTAAAAGGTGCCTGCATTATCGGGCAGTCCGGTGGTCCTACATCGGTTATCAACGCTTCCGCATACGGTTGTATAAAGACCGCACTTGAAAACGAAAACATCACTAAGGTTTACGGCGCACTTAACGGTATTATGGGCGTTCTCAATGACAACCTTATTGATATGGGTAAGGAAGACCCTGCTGAACTTGAACATATGAAGTACACTCCTTCCTCCGCCCTCGGTTCCTGCCGCTACAAGCTTAAGGACGCTTCCGTTGACGAAACCGACTATCACCGTATTCTTGAGATATTCA
>JAZSLS010000073.1:0-14180 GCA_045535465.1 Eubacteriales bacterium | reverse complement strand
GGTGTATTTTTGGAAGGCTTAAAGTCTGAACAAATCACTGCTGTTTATGGTGCTGCACACGGCATCAGGGGTATTCTTAACGAAGAAATGTACGACATTTCTAAGGAAGATGAAAGTGAATTACTTCTCTTAAAAAATACTCCATCTTCTGCTTTGGGTTCTGTAAGATACAAACTTAAAGACGCATCAGTTGACGATACGGATTACAAGAGATTGCTTGAAGTATTCAAGAAATACGACGTTCGTTACTTCTTCTATAACGGTGGTAACGACAGTATGGATACCTGTAACAAGATTTCCAAGTTTATGCTTGAGCATAACTATGAATGCCGTGTAATGGGTATTCCCAAGACCATCGATAACGACCTTGCAGGTACTGACCACTGCCCCGGCTATGCTTCCGCAGCTAAGTACATTGCTACCTCTCTTATGGAGATATATCACGACGCTCGAGTTTACGACAAGGGTATGATTACCGTTGTTGAAATTATGGGCAGAAACGCAGGCTGGCTTACCGCTGCTGCTTCTCTTGCAAGCTACAAGGGCTGCGGTCCCGACCTTATTTATCTCCCCGAGGTTCCCTTTAACACCAATAACTTCATCGCTAAGGTTAAGGAAATTTATGAAAAGAACGGCAAGTGCATTATTGCTGTTTCCGAAGGCATCCGCAACAGAATGGGTCGTGTTATTTCCGATACCGGTAAGAGAGACTCCTTTGGTCACGCTCAGCTTGGCGGTCTTGCTAACCTCCTTGCTAAGAAGCTTGAAAAGGCTACCGGCGCTAAGGTAAGAGGCATTGAGCTTTCTCTCCTCCAGCGTTGCGCTGCTCACTGCGCTTCTCAGACCGACATTGACGAAAGCTTTTCCGCAGGTAAGGCTGCTGTTGAATATGCAGTTGAAGGCATTACCGATAAGATGGTTGGCTTTAAGAGAAAGAAGACCAAGAGCGGTTACAAGTGTGAAATTCAACTCTTTGACCTTTCCGTTGTTGCTAACACCGAAAAGAAGGTTCCCAAGAGCTGGATGAACGAAACCAAGGACGGTCTTAACGACAAGTTTATAGCTTACGCACTTCCCCTTATCCAGGGTGAAACCCAGATGACCAAGGAAGACAGCCTTCCCAGATTCGTTAAGCTTAAGAAGATTAAAGCGGAGTAATTTACACCCGATGACAAAACGCCTCGCTTAAAAGCGGGGCGTTTTACTATAAGAGTGCATAAACTGTAAATATCTGTTTACGGAGGCGAATTATGATACACAACACTATTCTTGATGCGGTTGGCAACACACCCGTTATCAGACTTAATAAGATAGTTCCCAAGGGTGCGGCTGAGATACTTGTAAAGTTTGAAGGCCTTAACGTGGGCGGTTCTATCAAAACCCGTACCGCTCTTAATATGATTAAAAAGGCTATGGCTGACGGCTTGGTTAAGCACGACACCGTTATTGTTGAGCCTACCAGCGGCAACCAAGGCATAGGTCTTGCTCTTGCAGGCGCAGTTTTGGGACTTGAGGTTATTATAATCCTGCCCGACAGCGTTAGCGAGGAACGCACAAAGATAATATCCGCTTATGGCGCAAAGGTTATAAAGATACACGACAACGGCAATATCGGCGAATGTATTGAGGAATGTCTTAGCACCGCTATGGAATTGGCGGCAAAAAACCCTAAGGTTTATATCCCTCAGCAATTTGTCAATCCTGCTAACCCGGAAGTACACCTTAAGTACACCGCCAAGGAAATAATTGAACAGGTTGACGGCCCTATACACGGTTTTTGCTCCGGTGTTGGTACCGGTGGCACTCTTTCCGGCATAGGCGGCGCTTTAAAGGAAGCTTACCCCGATATTGAGATATGGGCGGCTGAACCCGAAAACGCAGCTATACTTTCCGGCGGCAGCATAGGCACCCACTTGCAGATGGGCATTGGTGACGGTATTGTTCCCGACAATCTTAACACCGATATATACAGCCACATTCATATAGTTAAAGACAGAGAAGCTATTGATACTGCTCAACAGCTTGCAAGAAAAGAAGGCATACTTTGCGGTATTTCTTCGGGTACAAACGTTTCTGCGGCTATTGAGCTGGCAAAGAAGCTTGGCGAAGGTAAGCGTGTTATTACTGTGCTCCCCGACACGGGTGAAAGGTATTTCAGTACAGAGCTTTTTGAAACAAGATAAAGATTTAAAGGTTGCCTATTTTTAGGCAACCTTTTTTATCGCCCTTGACACCGCTTAGTGAACGTGGTATAATACATTAACCCAACAAAAATATAAAAGGAAGGTATCATTTATGAAAAAAGCTATAACCGGTTTGGTTTTTGCATCATTAACGCTTTTGGTCTTTCCTCTTGCATTTTCGTTGACTGAGCTTTTTGGTTATACTTTTAAGCTTAACTACCGTAGCATTTTTGTTATAACAGGCGCTTTATTACCTTTTATGGCAGTTGTTTTGGGAGCCGTTTCGAAAACCGATACAGTCGGAAAGTCTTTTAAAGTGATTACTTCCCTGCTGCCGCCTTTGTCTGTACTTAATGCGTTTTATTACGTATGGAATATAAACGGAAACGGCGTTTTGGTTTTCATTTGTTCTGTTATCTGCATAGGCAGTTGCGTTTATTTGGCGTTGGAACACGGAAATCACACTTTAAAGGCAGCCCTTGTTACCGTTGCCGCCATTATGGTAGTTGCGCTGGCGGGTGTAGGAAGTGTACTCCATCTGATAAGAGCGGCGACCGATGGACTAAGCGTTTCCACGGTTCAGTATTCGATAGAGTCGCCTGACGGCAAATACATAGCCGAGATTATTGATAACGACCAAGGCGCTCTTGGCGGCGCAACCTACGTTGAAGTACGAAGAAAAAGCCACATAAACGCTTTTGTTTTTACGGTATCAAAGAAGCCCGAAAGAGTTTATACAGGCAAATGGGGAGAAAATCCGTACGTTCATTGGGAGGACGAAGACAGCCTTATTGTTAACTCAAAAGAACACATAATAGACTAAAAATGCGTAACGCCGAATTGAGCGTTACGCATTTTTGTTTGTATATTTTACAAAAGACCTGCGTCGTACTTGAGCATTACGGTAGCATCAAGATTATCAACTGCCCCGTCGTTATTCATATCACATATAGCCAAAATCGAATCTGACATATCTGTAATACCTGCATCGTATTTTAATACGGCAGAAGCGTCAAGATTGTCAAGACAGCCGTCGTTATTAGCATCACCGCTGTTGATTACGGTTATCAGGCAAGCAGCAGAAGCACCTTGACTGTTATCGTTAGCACTGAGAGTAAGAGTGGCTTTTCCCACCGCCAGTCCTGTTACGGTAGCTGTTTGCCCTATAAGGTTTTCGGGAATACCGACAGGATTACCACCGGAAAGAGTAAAGCCTGCTACGGTGCTTTCGTCAACAGTCCACTGTTCACTGGGCATTCTTGCACAGGGAAACTCCATATGCACAGGCTCTGCAGCGATAACACCATTTAAGGAAAGAACGTCGTTAACCGCAAGTATAATTTGATAAGCATCTTCACCGCCTACACCAAACTCGCTTACCATAGTATAGTACGTATTTACAGGACTTACGCCGAATTTTTCACCTACAAGACCTGCCGCATCGTAGCCGCTGTACAAAGCGTCGTACAAATCACGGTTAGAACACTCGGCCATTACGGGATTAAAGTCAAAGCCAAAGGTATTTTCGTCGGCGGTGCTTATATCAACCTTTGCAGGGTCAACGGTGAACACAACACCGTAATAAAAATGGTTACTGTTATAAGTATCAAATACGTCTGCAAACACGTCGGCAGATTCCCCAACACGAACGGTAAGGGTATTACGGTTAAGGATAAGTATAGGGTCAAGATAATCGTAGATATTTCTTTCCGCTTCGTTTACAAACGGATTTTCAGCTACATCATTGATAGCTTGCAACAAGCTTTCTGTGTTGGTATCAATTTGAAGGATAAGCTTATAGGTAAAGCCTTCGTTTGTAATTGTTTTGCCTGCTACGGTAATATCGGTACAAGCAATTTCAGGAAAATCCTCGGGTGCAAAATCCCTGTCAGTTTCGGAAACAACAGTTACAAGGATACTGTTTTCGCCGTTCCACGAAACGCCTTCTTCCGCAGATGCGGAAAAGGGGCAAATGGTAATTGCAAGAGCAATTAAGCATACCAATAATTTTTTCATTGTTTTTCCTCCTTACATCTGTCTGTCAAGAAAGCTTTGGAACAGGAATATAAGTCCGTAGATAACAGCTACCCAAAGAATTATCTTAGGTATTATCATCATTTGATTATGACGCTTTATGCGTTCCTGCTCTGCCAGCTTTTCAAGAGTTTTTTCATACGCCTCGGCTTTTTTCTTACGTTCCTCGTCGCTTTCGATAGTAAGCTGTTTGCCTGCCTGAATTTTGTGACGATGGATAAATTCCGCGTCGCCCTCGGAACGTATCGTATTCAGCTCCTTTTCCAAAGAAGCCTCGGTTATGTTTTTAAGTTGCCAGTCCTTTTCCCTGCCGCAATCGGCACAAACGGCAGCATCTATCAGGTTCTTCCTGCCGCAGCAGCAAAGCCATACCCTATCGGTTGCTTGCGGAATAAGCTTAATGGGATGCTCTGCCTCTGCTCTGGTAAAGACGTTCATCTTTCGGTAAGCGTAGCGGATATCCTCATCCAGCTCACGAAAAGCAGTATACTTTTTACCGCTTACTATGTTAATAACGCTGTGGCTGCCGTCTGAAAACCAGATGGTACGTATCTCAAACTCCACCTTACGGCAATAGGCTTTTGGCAGAGGAATAAGCATACCTTCGCCAAAGCTTTCACCGTGGCGGATGTTTGCGGGAAGTACTACGTCCGTCAAACCGATTTTCTGAAGAAAGGTTGGTTTTGGGGTTTTATCGTAATGACGTATACCAAAGGTGCGGGCGTTATACGTAAAATCAAGACGACGTGTGGGAATATTTGCTGTGCCCTCATAAAGAAGCAGCCTTACGTCCAAAGCGCTTATTTCCTTTTCACCGGTGTTTTGTATTTTAAAAACGGCAAAGCACTCGGAGGTTTCGCTGTCCGTAACGGTATAGCCCTCGATAACCTCCACGGGAACTTCCTCGTATATCCTGCTAAAGTCAAGATTTTCTATAACCCTGATAGGTCTTATTGCGTCCGTATGAATACGCTTTTTATCTTTTCTGCTTAGCTTTACGCCTTCTGTACGAATCATATTTATCACCGCCAAACACATCTATATCATTATTATAAAGCACAAAAAAACAAAAAGCAATAAAAACTTATTGTTGCAAATAAAAAACATTTGTTATAAAATAATACCGAGGTGATTAGATTGAACGAAGAAAAGCTTGCAAGGCTTAAAGATACAAAACTGTTTGTTTGCGATATGGACGGCACTATTTATCTAAGTGACACGCCTATAGACGGTGCTTTGGAGTTTGTGAAGTGCATAAAGGCTATGGGGAAAAAGCTGTTTTTCTTTACCAACAACGCCTCCCGCACAAAGGCTTTTTATAAAGAAAAGCTTTTAAGACTTGGCTTTGGCGACTTGGAGGTTATGACTGCAGGTGACGTTACCATTAACTATCTTAACACCTTTTACAGCGGAAAAAGGGTGTTTTTGGTAGGAACAGAGGCTTTGAAGCAGGAAATGCTTGGTGCAGGTGTCAACGTAGTTGACGACGCCTGTGCAGATATTGTTGTTTCAAGCTTTGACACGGAGCTTACATATAAAAAGCTGCACATAGCTTGTGATGCCATACGCAACGGCGCTTTATACCTTTGCACTCACCCCGATTTCAACTGCCCTCTTAAGGATGGAGCTATGATGCCCGACAGCGGAGCTATTGCCGCTTTGATTACTGCATCTACGGGTAAAGCGCCTAAATACTTAGGCAAGCCTTATAGCGAAACAGCGGAAGCTATTGCAAGGCTTGGCGGTGTGGATGCATCCCAATGTGCTTCTATCGGCGACAGACTTTATACGGATATCGCCCTTGCAAAAAACAGCGGAATGCTTTCTGTGCTGGTACTAAGCGGCGAAACTAAGAAAAGCGACATAAATACCGATAATGCTCCTGACCTTGTTTTTGACACAGTTTTGGACATTTGCAGATATATTTAACAGTTAATTTACAAAAATTGGCAAATAGCTATTGACATTTTTTGGCAGACGTGGTAAAATAATGGCAAATAATGACATAGGGGGTCCAAAAATGAGAAAACAGATAATAAGGCAGATAGACGAAACAGGACGTGTTGTACTGCCAAAGCCTTTTAGAGAAATGTTGGGGCTTGAGATAAAGGACGAGGTTATTTTAAGCATCAGCAACGACGCTATTATCGTTCGTAAGTTTACCAACACCTGTGCTTTTTGCGGTGAGGAAACTACAGTAAGCTACCTCGGCACCCTTGTATGCAAGGAATGCGCAAAACGTATAGGCAAGCTAGCTGATTGATAAGAGCTGTAAAAAATCGAAACGCAAGAAAAATTAATACATTATTTTATAAAAGTAGTTAAGCGTGGCGAAAAAACCACGCTTAACTACTTTTATTTACTATTTGATACATCTAATGACACAGCACTAAAAAAACTTTTGGATTATAGTAAAGTATTAAACACGAAAGGTGCTGTAAAAGCCGCAGCTTTTTACAGCACCTTTGCTTATGACAAATAATGTTTTTGGATTTTATGTGTTGAGTATAGAATCCGTAACGCATTTAGTATACAAAGCGCGCATTTCATCCGTAAGGTCGCAGTGCCCTCTTTCGGGTACGGCATAGTAGCTTACAGTATGCTCCCTCTCCAGCTCTTTTACAAAACGGTCACTGTGCATCCCCTTGTTTACCGCCTTGTCCTCTTCACAATGGAAGATATAATAGGAAGAGCTTTTAGGCATTATGTTAACAAGGTGCAAGGGAGAGGCTGAACGAAGAGCGTTTTCCATAGTACCATCATAGGTGCCGAAGGCGCTGTAAAGGGTACGAGGAAGGTCGGGACGCTCCGTATAATGATAAGGAAGGTCGCACACGGGGCAATTTGCCACGCAGGCAACGGGAGTGCGCTTTGCGTAAGCGGTATATACCAAGGCAGAAAGACCGCCCATACTGCCACCTGTGGAAACTACCGGAGTATCCTTTGGTAAGCTGTAAGCGTCAAAAAGCACGTCTATAAGCTCATCCGTGTAATCAACAGTTTGCTTATTCATCCACGCCCAAGGGTTTTGGTACGGAACAAGGAGGATTATACCCTTTTCCGCATATTTTTTACCGTCCTCGGTATCCTCTGCAAACATAGTGCAGCCACCAAGGCCGAAAAAGGAAAGCACTATACCTTTTATGGGCCTTTTACATATTTTATCGTTACAATAAGCAAAGTCACGAAGGTTGTTTATAGTAATTATCTTTTCCATTGTACTACGCCTTGTTTGCTTTATCAAGCTTGTAGTTCCTTGCATATATAACAAGGTCTGCTCCTACCATTATAAAGTTGAGGAAGTAGAAGAATAGTACGTACCACTTAGAGCCTATATCCGCCATATATGCCTCGTTTACAAACTTGGAGATAATACCTGCTATATAACCGAAGAAGATGAGAAGGAGAAAACCAAGACTTTTACCCTTGGTAGTTCTTGCCTTGTAGGACTTGATAACGTTAAGCGGCCAGGATGCGCCGAAGCTGAGTATCATGATAATTTCAAAAATTTCTGCCATAATAAGCTCCTTTATGCATTTTTTGTCATTTTAACACAATGACAAAAAAATGTAAATACAAATAATGAAAATATCTTGACAAAAGCGATTTGTTGTGCTAAAATACGCCACATAAACGCAATGATGCGGAATAGTACCCGAAACGCTTTCACCTTACAGAGAGATGCCGTTTGGTGCAAGGCATTGGGAAGGCTTTGGGGAACTCACCGCGGAGCGGCTGTTGCGAACCTTTTTTGTAAGTGTGTAGTGGCAGACGGGGACTCCCGTTACAGGGTTAAGATGTATTGGCATCTAAGGTGCATCCGAATGGATGAAAAAGAGTGGTACCGCGGGAACGATATTATGTTTACGTTTTCGTCTCTTTGCTTTAAGAAGAGATGAAGGCGTTTTTTATTTTTACAGTTTGCTTTTTCTGAAAGGAGTTTATATATGAGACGTATTACTATTACCGACATCACACTTAAAAAGCTTTCCGCTGACAGCGACGTTTCTTTGCTTTTCCGTGAAAAGACGGCTATCGCAGCTTGCGCTGACACTATCGGCGCTGATGCGGTTGAGCTTGCTCCCGTTAAAAATCTACGTGAAGACACTATTATATACCGCACCATATCTCAAAAGGTTAAAAACGCTGTTCTTTCTATTCCCGTTGGATTTACCGTAGCTTCCGTAGTAGACGCTTGGGAATGTGTTAAGGACGCAAAAAAGCCCCGTTTACAGATAGAGCTTCCCGTTTCTACCGTACAGATGGAGTATACCTATCACCTTAAGGCAGAAAAAATGCTTGCAAAAATAGGCGAGCTTGTAAAGGCGGCCAAGGGGCTTTGCGAAGACGTTGAGTTTTCCGCTTTGGACGCTACAAGAGCTGATGAGGAGTTTCTTATTGCCGCTTTAAAAGAGGCCGAAGCTAACGGCGCTACCCTTTTGACCATATGCGATGATGCAGGCGTTTCCAGACCCGAAAGAATTGGCGCTTTGGTTGAAAGAATAAAGAGAGAGATAAAAGTTCCCCTTTGCGTACAGGTTTCCGACCGTATCAGTATGGCTGTTGCATCGGCCATTGCTGCCATTGACAAGGGTGCAGACGGTCTTAAATGCGCTATGGTTGGCAAGGATGCTTTGCTTACCGGCAAGCTTTCCGATGCGATAAGCGTTTGCGGGGCGGAAATCGGTGCCGAAACATCTCTTGCTAACACAAAAATACACGCAAGCATCGACGAGCTGCTTGCAAGCATAAGCCACGATGCTTATGCAAGTGAGGAAGCAGTAAGTGAAAAGAAAAAGATACTTCTTGATGCCGACAGCAGCATAAGCGCTGTTTGTTCCGCCGCTGCCGTTTTAGGCTACGACCTTACCGAGGCTGATTGCGGCAACGTTCACAAGGCGCTTATACAGATATGCTCCAAGAAGGGCGCTGTAGGCGCAAAGGAGCTTGATGCTCTTATTGCAAGCTCTGCTATGCAAGCGCCTTCTACTTATCACCTTGAAAGCTACACCACAAACAGCAGCAACCTTACAAGCTCTATGTCACAGGTAACCCTTAAGTGCGAGGGTGAGCTTATCCACGGTGTAAGCATTGGTGACGGGCCTATTGACTCGGTTTTCAGAGCTATTGAGCAATGCATAGGTCACCACTACGAGCTGGATGATTTTCAGGTTACAGCCGTTACCGAAGGTAAAGAGGCATTGGGCAGTGCCCTTGTTAAGCTTCGCAACAACGGTAAGCTTTATTCCGGCAACGGCACCTCTACCGATATAGTTGCCGCAAGTATACGAGCCTACATCAACGCCCTTAACAAGATTGTTTTTGAGGAGGAATAATTTTATTTTATGAAAATTGCATTTTCAACAAAATTTGTAAGCCGCCCCTCCTTTCTTGATATGTGCCGTTATGCCTACGACTACGGCTTTGCGGGCTTTGAGATATACGACGCCATTACGGAGCGTATTCAGCACCACGACAGTATTTTGCGTCGTGATCGTACTGCAGACTCCAAGCGTAAGCTTATAAACCGAGGGCTTGCCGTTTCCGCTTTAAGTCTTCCAAGCTCCATCGACACTGAGGAGGCAGATGCGGAAACCGTACTTAAATACGTTAATATGGCTGCAAATGCAGGAATAGACAACGTTATTCTGCGTGTAGAAAACGAGGTTTCCCCCGAGACGCTTAACGGAAAGCTTTATGCCGCCGTTAAACGTGCGGAAAGCCTTGGCGTAGCTATACTTTTTGAAACTATCGGTTACCTTTCGGACACGGAAAAGGTTATTGATATTATTAACTTTTTCTCCTCTGCCGCTATCGGCGCTTCCTGGAACGTAAGAGGCACGTACTTTGGCGCAGGCGAAGCTGCGGAGACTACCATTAAAAATCTTGGGGCGTATATAAAATACGTTCGTCTTGGTGATATGAAGGGGGACAAAACCGTTCTTATCGGAGAGGGTGAGCTGCCCGTTGGTAAAATTTTGAGCGCACTTTCCTCCCTTAACTTTGATGGCTTTATATGCGCCGCTTGGAACGAGGAGATAAACGATGCGGATATAGTTCTTACCCATTTTACCAACTATATATCCGCTTTGCACCGTGATAAAAAAGAAACAGACAGCGTTTACTACAACAGAGCGAAAACAGGCACCTTTGTATGGAAGAAGTACGACGTTATAGAGGCTACCTTCTCCGACGTACTTGATACAATGGCTGAAAGATATCCTGACCAATACGCTTTTAAATATCCTACGCTTGACTATACAAGAACCTACGCTCAGTTCCGCAGGGATGTGGACAGATGTGCTGCCGCCCTTATTTCCTTAGGGGTTAAGGCAGGCGACCACGTTGCGGTTTGGGCTACTAACGTTCCCGAGTGGTTTATCACCTTTTGGGCAACCACCAAGATAGGCGCTGTTCTTGTTACAGTAAACACCGCTTATAAAATTCACGAGATAGAGTATTTGCTTAAGCAATCGGACACTCACACCCTTGTAATGATAGAATACTGCAAGGACATTAACTATAAGCAAATAATAAGCGAGCTTTGTCCCGAGCTTGAAAATATGAAGCCCGGCGATGCTCTTTATTCCAAGGGACTTCCCTTCCTACGCAACGTGGTTACCGTTGGCTTTTCTATGAACGGTTGCCTTACCTGGGAGCAAATGCTGGCACGTGCCTCCAAGGTTCCTCACGAGGAAGTGCGCAGAAGAGCTTCTCTTGTTAAGCCCGATGACGTTTGCAATATGCAGTATACCTCCGGTACTACCGGTTTTCCAAAGGGCGTTATGCTTACCCACCGCAATATAGTAAACAACGGCAAGACCATAGGTGACAGAATGGACCTTTCCACCGCTGACCGTATGATGATACAGGTGCCTATGTTCCATTGCTTTGGTATGGTGCTTTCAATGACCTCGATGATGACACACGGCGGTACCCTTTGTCCTATTCCCTATTTTTCGCCCAAGTCGTCTCTTGCTTGCGTAAACGATGAGCGTATTACCTGCTTTAACGGCGTGCCTACTATGTTTATCGCTATGTTTAACCATCCCGATTTTGCAAAGACTGACTTTTCCTATATGCGTACGGGGATTATGGCCGGTGCAAACTGTCCTGCGGATTTGATGCGCCGTGCTTCTGTGGAAATGAATATGCGTGAGATAATTTCCGTTTACGGTCAGACGGAGGCTTCTCCCGGTTGTACTATGGGCGAGGTTAACGAAGGCCTTGACCACCGTGTGGAAACTGTTGGCAGTGCTTTTCCCGGCGTGGAATGTAAAATAATTGACCCCGAAACAGGTAAGGAGCTTCCCGACGGCGAAAGCGGTGAATTTGTTGCTCGTGGTTTTAATATTATGAAGGGCTATTACAAAATGCCTGAGGCTACTGCACAAGCCATAGACGAGGATGGATGGCTTCACAGCGGCGATATTTGCTGTCGTACTCCCGAAGGGTATTATAAGGTTACAGGCAGACTTAAGGATATGATCATCCGTGGCGGCGAAAACCTTTATCCCAGAGAAATAGAGGAGTTTTATCTGACCAACCCCAAGGTACGTGACGTTCAGGTTGTGGGAGTACCCGATGAAAAGTACGGCGAGGAATGCTGTGCTTGGGTTATACTTCACAAGGGTGAAACTGCTGACGAGGCGGAGATGAAGGAGTTTGGTAATGCATCCATAGCAAGGCACAAGGTGCCCAGATACTTCCTTTTTGTGGATGAGTTCCCTATGAATGCAGCAGGTAAGATTTTGAAATACAAAATGCGTGACCTTTCCATAGAAATGCTTGGTATTAAAAAATAATTGTTAAATTGGGCTCCGATATTGTGTACTCGGAGCCTGATTTTTTTTAAAAAAGGTATTGACAAACCTTTCCTATAGGAGTATAATGCACCCAAGGAATTTGAATATCACAAACAACTATGACGAAGACGGTCGGATTACCGAGCCTGGAGAGAGTTGGCGGTTGCTGCGAGCCAATGGCAGAGTTTTCCAATGACCCATCACTTCCGAGTTGGAGGACCGAAAGCAGAAATGCAAGTAGACTCCTTCCGTAATGCTGCGTTAAAGCAAGGGCTTGTTAGAGCCTAGAGTGGCGGAACGCTTTCCGCAATTTGAGTGGTACCGCGGGTTGAATAGCTCGTCTCAAGTATGTTCTTGGGATGGGTTTTTTGGTTTTATTCAAGCTCCGTATATTAATAAAAAGGAGCCAAACATTATGGATTACAGTTTGAAAGAAGTCGCAGGTAGAATTAAGGGACTGCGCGAGGCTAAGGGCTTTACTCCCGAACAGCTTGCAAAGCTTACGGGGGTTTCCACCGAGGATTATTTGGTGCTTGAGCAAGGGGAAACAGACTTTAGCTTTACCTTTATTTACAAATGTGCAAAGGCGTGCGGTGTTGAGGTGGTTGACCTTTTGGAGGGTACAAGCACCACTCTTACCTCTTTTGCCATTACAAGAAAAGGTGAAGGACTTAAAATTATAAAAAAGCAGGGCGTTATTTATAATAACCTTGCCCCTAAGTTTAAGGATAAGCTGGCTGAACCCTTTTTGGTTAAGTTCCCCTACCTGGCAGAAGAGCAAAATGCTCCCATTAAGCTTAACTCTCACAATGGACAGGAGTTTGACGTTATAGTAAGAGGTTCGCTTAAGGTGCAGGTCGGCGACCACGTCGATATTCTTAACGAGGGTGACTCGATTTTCTATAACAGTATTATTCCTCACGGTATGATAGCCGTCAGCGAGGGCGGTTGCGAGTTTCACGCCGTGGTGCTTAACCCTCAGGACGGTCAGGTTAGTGAAGAATACACCGAAGCCCCCTTTATTGCGGCTAAAGCTGCCGTTGCCAAAAGTGCCGGCAACACCGTTGCTGATAAATTTATTCAGTCCTCTTACGATGAAAACGGCGTGTTTAACGGCATTTCGTTCAGCGGTGAAGACAAGTTTAATTTTGCCTTTGACTGTGTAGACGCTATTGCCGAAAAGGACCCCGAAAAGCTTGCTATGATGTGGGTTGGCAACGACAAGACCGAGAGAGCGTTTACCTTCCTTGATATGAAAAAGTATTCGGCTAAAACTGCTAACTACTTTGAGTCCCTTGGTATTAAAAAAGGTGATACTGTTATGCTGGTGCTTAAGCGTCATTATCAGTTTTGGTTCTGTATGCTGGCGCTTCACAAAATAGGCGCTATCGCCATCCCCGCAACCAACCAGCTTGTAGAACACGACTTTACATACAGATACAAGGCTGCAAAGGTTAAGGCTATTGTTTGTACTGCTGACGGCGACGTTTCTGCAGAGGCAGAAAAAGCAGCGGCTGCGTTCCCTGATATGCTTAAGATTTTGGTTGGCGGCAAAAAGGACGGTTGGTTTGACTTTAACGTAGAGATGGAACGTTTCAGCACTCACTTCTACCGCAACGAAAACACACCCTGCGGTGATGCACCTATGCTTATGCTGTTCACCTCAGGTACTACGGGCTATCCCCGCATTGCTACCCACTCCTATAAGTATGCTTTAGGTCACTACCCTACCGCTAAGCATTGGCACAACGTTAATCCCAACGGTTTGCACTTTACCATTTCCGACACGGGCTGGGGTAAAGCTCTTTGGGGCAAGCTTTACGGTCAATGGCTGTGTGAAGCGGCTATATTCACCTACGATTTTGACAGATTCCATTCCGACGACATACTTCCCCTTTTCAAAAAGTACGGCATTACAACCTTCTGTGCGCCTCCTACTATGTACAGGTTCTTTATCAAGGAAGACCTTTCCAAGTACGACCTTTCTTCCATTGAATATGCTACCACAGCAGGTGAAGCGCTTAATCCCGAAGTGTTTAATCAGTTTAAAAAGGCAACGGGCCTTACCATTATGGAAGGCTTTGGTCAGACGGAAACTACCCTTTCAGTTGCTAATTTTGTTGGCTCTAAGTCCAAGATAGGCTCTATGGGCAAGCCC
>JAZSLS010000021.1:0-9380 GCA_045535465.1 Eubacteriales bacterium | reverse complement strand
GATTTCCGCTGCGAAATCGTCTTCTCTTTTTTCAATACCTTCGCCGCGTTCAAGCTTGATGAAGGAAGCAACTTTGATTGCGCCACCAAGAGCCTTCTCGGTATCTTCGATGTACTTAGCGATAGTAATAGAGTCATCCTTAACGTACGCTTGATCAACAAGACAAGCTGTCTGATAGAACTTGTTAATTCTGCCTTCTACCATCTTTGCCTTAACAGCGTCGGGCTTGTTAGCCATAGCTTCGTCGTTAGAAATCTGAGCAAGAAGAATACTCTTTTCGTTTTCGATAACTTCTGCGGGAACACAGTTCTTGCAAACGTAGGTAGCGTTCATAGCAGCGATCTGCATACAAATATTCTTTGCAAATTCAGCAAATGCATCAGACTGTTCAACTTCAGTTTCAAACTTCGCAACAACGGCAAGAGCGCCTGCGTTGTGAATGTAGCTACCGGTAACACCTTCGACGATAACAAAACGACGAATGGTTATGTTTTCGCCGATAGCAAAAACCTTATCCTTGCGAGCCTGTTCAACGGTAAGCTCACTACCTTCAAGGGTCATCTCAAGAAGAGCTTCAAGGTTAGCGGGCTTGTTCTTAACGATAGTTGCAAGAATATCTCTAACGAATTCCTTAAAGGAAGCGTTCTTTGCAACGAAGTCTGTCTCTGAGTTTACTTCGAGGATAGCTGTGGTGAGACCATCTTCGCTCTTCATTATATCAACAACGCCTTCAGCAGCAACTCTATCAGCCTTTTTCGCTGCCACAGCAAGACCTTTTTCGCGGAGAATCTTTATAGCTTCATCAGCATCGCCGTTAGCTTCAACAAGTGCCTTTTTGCACTCCATCATACCGATACCGGTCTTTTTACGAAGGTCGTTAACCATTTGTGCGGTAATAGCCATATATATCAATTCCTTTCAAATATTTAAATATAAAACTGATTACTCAGCTGCTTCTTCAGCTTCTTCGGTAGAGTCGGTGAACTGCTCGCCCTGCTTACCTTCGATGATAGCATCGGTCATAACGGAAGCGATAAGCTTAATAGCACGGATAGCGTCATCGTTACCGGGGATAACGTAGTCAACTTCATCGGGGTCACAGTTAGTATCAACGATAGCAACAACGGGGATACCAAGCTTTCTTGCTTCTGCAACAGCGTTCTTTTCCTTCTTGGGGTCAACTATAAATATAGCGGAGGGAAGACCCTTCATATTCTTGATACCGCCAAGGTTACGTTCAAGGTCAGCTATTTCCTTCTGGAGGGAAGCAACTTCCTTCTTGGGAAGGAGATCAAAGGTACCGTCAGAAGCCATCTTTTCAAGATTGTGAAGTCTTGCAATGCTCTTCTTAATGGTCTTGAAGTTGGTAAGCATACCGCCAAGCCAACGAACGTTTACGTAGTACATTTCAGCTCTGAGAGCTTCATCCTTGATAGCGTCCTGAGCCTGCTTCTTTGTACCAACAAAGAGAATTTCGCCACCGTTAAGAACGGTATCACGAACGAACATATAAGCTTCTTCAACCTTCTTAACGGTCTTCTGAAGGTCGATGATGTATATGCCGTTTCTTTCGGTGAAGATGTACTCAGCCATTTTGGGGTTCCATCTTCTGGTCTGGTGTCCAAAATGAACACCTGCTTCGAGAAGCTGTTTCATAGAGATTACTGACATAATGTCCTCCAAGGTTTAACCACCGGCGCTTTTTGAATTTACGGTTGCACCGTTCAGTACGAACGACCTTGCCCGCAGAACGCCGTGTGTATTGCTTTGACCTTGCCAAATACGCAAAAGTCTCAAGCCTTATAAGTATACCACCGTTTTTTTCTTTTTGCAATAGTTTTTTTAAAAAAAGTACATAAAAACGCCTAAAAAAACAAGGCTTGGGGTGGCAAAATGCCCCCTAAGCCTATTGCTCCTAAGCCTATTGACGTATAATAGCCCTTACTATGCCGAAAATTATAAACCCAACCGCCAGTGTAATGATAGTCTCCTTGCCTGCTGTAACTCTAATAATTTTACGCATCTTTTTTATATCGAAAAGGCAGTAAAGGTTTATTAGAATAAGCACGGCGGCGACGTAGAATATCATAGCTGCAAAATAAGCGTTGTAGTAGAACGCTTCGGAAATATCCCCGCTAAAAAAGCTTTGAATACAGCGTGTGCCGCCGCAAGAGGGGCAAAGTATACCACGCTCCAAAAATACACAGGGCGGGATATGCTTTATCATAAGCGCTGCAATGCGCTTTGCAAACAAGGCTAAAACAAGTAAAGCTCCATCTGCAATCAAAACGTTAAGGCGTTTGTTTTTAAAAGCGTTTTTCATAAAAGCACCTTTTAAAAAGGCAATTGCAAAAATGCAACTGCCTTAAAGTCCTGTTTTAAAAATCTTCCGCTGCGCCTAAGCCGATGTTTGAGCCTAAAAAAGACAGCAAGGAATCACCGTATACGGCAAGCATAAACAGAACACCGACTCCGCTGCAAATAACACCCGTAATTGCGGGAGCACACGTTTTGTGTGCTTTTTTTGCCTTCATTAAGCTTATGATGCCCATTATAATTCCCGCTAAAGAAAGGGGAACGGAGATAATGGGAAAACAGGTGAAAACAAGGGACAATATCCCCGTAACCATAGAAGCTATGCCAAGCCCCTTGCCGGGAACAGTTTCGGAAACCAACATATAGGTAGGCGGAACAGGCGTGTACTGATTCTGCTCATAAGGCTGGTTATACTGCTGCTGAGCTTGGGGATTATATTGAAATTGCGGAGGCTGCTGAGACGGAAATTGCGGAGGCTGCTGAGGCGGGAACTGCGGAGGCTGCTGAGGTGGGAACTGCGGAGGCTGCTGAGGCGGGAATTGAGGCTGATTAGGAACATAGTTAAAAGAAGCCTGCTGCGGTGGTTGCTGAGACTGTTGCTGTGTCTCGGCAGGTGTGTTAACGCCAGGCTCTGCAAAAGGCTGAGTAGGATTTATTTGAACAGGAGAGCCGCAGTTCATACAAAAAGCTGCATCTTCCTTTAAAGGAGCGCCGCATACGTTACAATTCATAAATTAACCTCCTAGTCAAATTACGTTATCGGTCGCTAAAAGTATACTACTTTTGACCAAAAATGTCAATAGCTTAATTTAAAGCAGTAAACTTTACCATTTACTCATTGACAAGCTTATTCATAAATGTTAAAATTCTTTGGCATACACTGTGCTGAGGGAGGAAAAACGTTGGCTTTAATAAAGGAAGAGCTTATTCGTGACAAAATGTCGGATAAGATAGTGAAAACCGCAGAGGAGATAGTTACCGTTTTTGGTGTTGGACACCTTACGGTAAAGAAAATACTGCAAAAGCTTGATATAACCAACCGTGTGTTTTACAACCGTTTTCGCAACGTGGATGAGGTTTTGGATATTGTGTGCAAAAATATGGTGCAAAAGGTAAGAAGCTGTATGGAGTTTAAGCCGGAAAAGGACGCAGACTTTTTTGAACACGTTACCGATATGGTTGTAAAAGCTTTGGAGGTTTCTTACGACACAAAAATGCAATTTAATCCGTATGTTTTCGAAAACGACTCTGTTTCTCAAAGTAATTACGCCTGGTGGACTACTGAAATAAAAAAGCTTATCGAGTACGCCAAGGAAAAACGTTTTATTAAAAATGTTGATTCGGAAGCCCTTAGTTATTCAATTTGGTGCTTCTGCCGCGGATACAATGCAGATGCAGTTTGCAGAGGACTACCTAAGGAAGACGCAATAAAACGCTTTAAATACAGCTTTTCCTTCTTTTTGGAAGGGTTAAAGGCATAAAACAAACACCCAAGGAGCTCCTCCTTGGGTGTTATCTTTACAGGCTTTGATTGATTATATCAGCGTATCTGACCGCTTCCATAGCATCTTTTGCGTACTTATCTGCACCAATGTCATCAGCGTATTCCTTGTTAAGCACCGCACCGCCGACTATTACCTTGCACCACGGCGCTTTTTTACGAAGCAGCTTTATGGTTTCCTCCATAGCGGGTACGGTGGTCGTCATTAATGCGCTAAGCCCCACGATGGGAGCCTTAAGCCTTGCTGTCTCAGCCGCTATGGTTTCGGGAGAGACGTCACGCCCAAGGTCGTATACCGCAAAGCCGTAGTTTTCAAGAAGCAGCTTTACTATGTTTTTGCCAATGTCGTGTATGTCGCCTTTAACCGTGGCAATAACAAAACAGCACTTGTCCGATGCGCCGCCCGCCGTGGCGGGTTTTATTTTTTCAAAAGCACTTTTGGCCGCCTCCGCACTCATCAAAAGCTGGGGCAGGTAAAGGGTCTTATTTTCAAAGCCCACGCCAACGGTGTCTAAGGCAGGGATAATCTCCTTCTGAACTATCTGCAAGGGCTCGGTGCTTTCAAGCAGCTTTTCGGTAAGAACGGCCGCCCAATCCTTAAGCCCCTTGATAATAGCGGTTTGAAGCTCGGTTGCACCTTCTGCTTTTTCAGTCTTCACGGCTTCGGTTGCCGTTTCTGTTGTCTTGGGAAGGGAGGACGCAAAGCCTATGTATTCCATACAGCTTTCATCAAGCCCGTTTAAAGCACAAAATGCTTTGTATGCCTTTTGCATTTCAATAGAGTAGGGGTTCATTATAGCCGCATCAAGCCCCTTGCTTAAAGCCAAGGTGAAAAAGCTTGCGGTAACTATATCTCTTTCGGGCAGACCAAAGGAAACGTTTGAAACGCCCAGAGTAGTTTTGCAACCCAACTGTTCTTTTATAAGTTTTACGGACTCAAGCGTTGTCAAGGCAGCGCCCGTGTCGGCGCTTATGGTAAGGGCAAGAGGGTCAAAAATTATATCTTTCTTCAGTATGCCGTGCTTTTCGGCCTCGACTAATATCTTTTTTGCTATCTCAAGTCTGCCTTTTGCGTTATCGGGTATCCCATTTTCATCTAATGTTAAAGCAACTATCAAGCCGCCGTATTTCTTGGCAAGAGGGAAGACCGCATCCATACTTTCCTGCTTCCCGCTGACAGAGTTTATCATCGCCTTGCCGTTGTATCTGCGAAGCGCCGCTTCCATAGCGGCAGCATCGGAGGTGTCAATCTGCAAAGGCAGGTCAATAACGTCCTGAAGGCGACAAACAGCCTCTGTAAGCAGTAAAACCTCGTCAATATCGGGAAGCCCCACGTTAACGTCAAGCACGTGTACCCCCTTTTCCTTCTGCAAAAGGCCTTCTTTAAGTATGTAATCTATATCTCTTGCTTTAAGAGCCTCCTTAAAGCGTTTCTTGCCTGTAGGGTTAATGCGCTCACCGATAAGAACGGGCGCATCTCCAAAGACCACTGCGTGGGTGTAGGAGGAAACAAGGCTTATATTCTTTTCGGTGACAGGTATTGGCTTTATGCCTTCACAGGCTTTTGCAAGAGCAGCGATATAATCCGGCGTAGTTCCGCAACAGCCTCCTGCAACACACGCTCCTTTATCCATAAGTGTCGCAACGTCTTTTGCAAACTCGTCTTCAGCTACGTCATAAACGGTTTTTCCGTCTACGGATTTGGGAAGCCCTGCATTAGGCTTTACTATAACGGGAACAGAGGCGTATTTTATGTATTCCTCCACCACCTCGGCCAAAGCCTTGGGTCCCAATGAGCAATTAACTCCGATAGCATCAGCGCCCATACCTTCAAGCAGTGCAACCATAGCGGCAGGGGTGGCGCCTGTCATCAGCTTTCCGTCCTCGCTGTAAGCGTTGGAAACAAAAACGGGTAAATCGCTGTTTTCCTTAGCTGCAAGAAGCGCCGCCTTGGTTTCATAGCTGTCGTTCATTGTCTCTATGAAAATGAGGTCAGCGCCGTATTTAACGCCAAGCTTTACCGTCTTCGCAAAAACGCTTACCGCATCTTCAAAATCAAGGTCGCCAAAGGGCGCAAGCATATGGCCTGTAGGGCCGATGTCAAGAGCAACCCATTTTTCTTTAGGAGAGCTGCTTTCGGCAATAGCCGCCCTTGCGTTTGCAATAGCGGCTTTTATTATTTCCTCCAGCTCGTCTGTGGAGAACTTCAGCACGTTTGCACCAAAGGTGTTAGTGTTAACTACGTTACTGCCCGCATCGTAGTAACGGCGGTGTATTTCGGTAATAGCTTCGGGGTGAGAAAGATTCCACCTTTCGGGTAGCTCACCGGGTGCAATACCCATTTTTTGAAGCATTGTTCCCATACCGCCATCCAAAAGCAGTACGTTGCTTTTCATATATTCGGTAATCTTCATTTGTTCTCCTATCATCTGCCTTGCTTTTTTATTCCAATAATAGCGGTTACCGATTTGGAAGGTGTCATAAGCAGACTGTTGTTTAAGTAAACGCCAATTGTCTTGCCGCAGTCCAGCAAATCAAAAACAAGCCTTTGTGCTTCCAAAGAAAGGTCGCCGTATCCGGGGCTAAACCTTGGCGTGATGACTTCATCGTTTTTTAATTTTTCCTCCCGCAGCTTGCGGCAAAAGGCATTGCAAAGGCTTTCAACCCTTTCGGTGCCAATGGCTTGAAACATCAAAGCCTTAGCCGCATCAAGCCTGCCGTAGGATGCTATCAAGCGGTCGTACTCCAAGCCGACGGTGGCGGCAAAGACAAGGGCACGCTCGCACCCTAAAAGCTGCTTTGCCAAGTCAGCAGAGTGCATCTCGGCGCTGCCAAGCGTTATCATATTATTAACAACCGCAATCTCTGTTTCCGTGTAACAAATACGGTAAACCGTTTTGGGTAAGCATACCTCTATACAGTCGTCACAAAGCCTTTCTGTTTCGGACGTAAAATAGCAAGCTCCGCTGTAACGCATTACCGCTTTTTTGTCTACCGGCGGGGCAGGAAGCTGCCTTACAAAAACCTCACCCATACTTATCCAAGAATATCGGAAAGGTTGCTTTGTATTTTCTCAGCCACGTCGGGATTATTCATAGAATAAACGTGAACGTTGGTTATACCGTTAGCAAACAAATCTATAATTTGGTCGGTGGCGTAAGCGATACCCGCTTGCTTCATAGCATCGGGATTAGAGCCAAACTTATCAACAAGGCTCTTAAAGCGCTGCGGCATAAAGGAGCCGGAAAGCTTTATAGCCCTATCGACCTGATTAGCCTTTGTAATGGGCATAATGCCGGGTATAATCGGAACGGTAATACCCGCTTCTCTTATCTTGTAGAGGAAGTTGTAAAGCAGGTTGTTATCAAAAAACATTTGTGTGGTAAGGAAGGAGCATCCCGCATCCACCTTTTCCTTAAGATGCTTTATGTCCTCCGCCTGATTTGCACTTTCGGGATGTATTTCGGGGTAGCAAGCGCCGCCAATACAAAAGTCATCGCTTATCTCCCGTATATCTCTTATAAGGTCAATAGCGTGACGGTATGCCCAGGTGCTTCTGTCGCCTTTTTCAAGCTCCGGAGTAAGGTCACCCCTAAGCGCCATAATGTTATCTATACCCGCATCCTTAATTTGCTTAATCTTGTCCCTTACGGTCTCCTTAGTGGATGAAACGCAGGTAAGGTGCGCCAAGGTGGGAACTCCGTAGCTTTCTTTAATGTTTTTAGCTATATCCAAAGTGTAACGGCTGGTACCGCCGCCTGCACCGTAAGTAACGCTCATAAAAGAAGGACGTAGCTTTGCAATTTCCTCCGTTGCCTTTTTAACAGACTCAAAAGCGGTGTCGCTTTTGGGCGGAAAAACCTCAAAGGAGAGGGAAAGCTTGTCACTTTTAAACAGCTCGCTAAGTTTCATAATAACTACCGCCTTACTTTATAATTATACTTTCTTTATATTATAGCTTTAATTGTTTGCGTTTGTCAACAGTTTATTGACAATCCTTGTCACTTGTATTAAAATAAAGGTATAAATCAATACGGAGCCATACATAATGAAAAAATTGTTATTGTCTATAATTTTAACGTCACTTGTTCTTTCGGCTTGCGCATCTCCCGCAAATGATGAAAGCAACGCATCTGTTGATAATTCGTCCGTCGCAACGGACGTATCGTTTTCCTCTCCCATAAGCGACGAAACGTTGGAAGAAACTACTGAACAAGCTTCTGCGGAAAGTGAAGAAGTGTCCGATACCCTCTCTGAGGAAAGTATAGAAATATCAGAAGCTTCTTCTGAGGAAAGCAGGGAAGAGAAAAAACCTTTAACTGCAATAACCGCAGAGATAGCTTCTATAAAAGACGGCGGATTTAACACTAACGTTGAAGATAACAAAGCGCTTGCAAAGCTTAAGGAGTATCTTGAGGGGAGCGGATACGGATTTTTCTACTGTGACCTTGAGTATAATTCCTTTGTGTCTTATGGGTGCGATAAGGACTTTAAGACTGCCAGCACCGCAAAGCTGCCCTATATAAAGTACCTTTGTACTCTTGCAGATGAGGGTGTGATAGATATAAACGCAACTATGGTGTACGAAAAACGCCACCACACCGCAGGCTCGGGTATTATGAAAAATATGTCCGTAGGAGGTAGCTTTACCATAGGTACTCTTATGGATTACGTGCTAAGATACAGCGATAACATAGCCTACGGTATGCTTATGGAGCGTTTTGGCTTAACAGATTATCTTGAAAGTGTTAAGGCTCTCGGCGTGGATTATACTACCGTTAACGGATATACTAATTGTACCGCAACGGAAATGGCGGCGCTTCTTTACGATACCGCACTTTATGATGGTGCAAACCTCTCTTTGATGAAGAATGCGGGCTGTAATGCCAGCTATAACTATCAGATAGGGGCAGAGCTTAAGGAGTACGACGTGTTGCAAAAATACGGCGCAATAAAGCCCGGTAACGTGGCATATCACGATATTGCCGTGGTTTACGCACCGCACCCGTATATACTTGTGATATATACCACAATCGATTATGACAGTGCAGGTAAGAATATTCCTTTTAGAACAATAGCCCGCCTTACCGATGACCTTAATAAAGCTTTATACGGAGAGGGATAAAGCGCAGTAGGGAAACGTGTAGATATTTGTTTGGCAAAAAATTCAAAAAGGTATTGACAAACGCCGGCGTATGTTGTATAATTACTGTTGCTGACGCCGGAATGGCGGAATTGGCAGACGCACGGGACTTAAAATCCCGCGGGGCTAAAACCCTGTACCGGTTCAAGCCCGGTTTCCGGCACCAATAGTAAACGGTTTGGTGTTAAAACATCAATAAAATATATAACATCGCGGGATAGAGCAGTTCGGTAGCTCGTCGGGCTCATAACCCGGAGGTCGTCGGTTCAAATCCGGCTCCCGCAACCAAGTACCGGTGCCAAAAAAGATGCACCGGAGAAAACCCGAGGTTTCCTCGGGTTTTCTTTATTTTTCTCGCGTTTTCTCGATTTTTCAAAAATCGAATAACATTGCGGTTAAAAAGATGCAAACCTCGGTTTT
>JAZSLS010000140.1:0-2633 GCA_045535465.1 Eubacteriales bacterium | reverse complement strand
TCAGCAGTACTCGCATTAACGTATATCCCGCCACCGTTATTGGTTGCAGTATTATAAGTAATACTACCGTTGTTCATTTGCAGGGTAACTTGACTTGCGTTTATATAAACGCCGCCTCCGTTGCCCGTTGCGGTGTTAGCTTTGCCGTTACCACCTATAACGCCACCGTTTATGATAATACCAAGATCGTGGTCGAGGGATGTTGCATATATACCACCGCCGTTTGCTGCCTTATTGGAGTATATTTCACCGGAGTTAAGTTCTATATCAAAAGAAAAAAACTTATCGGCACCTGAAAGGCTTTCAAAGCACACGCCGCCGCCGTTACCGGTGGCAGTGTTACTGTATATCTTTGCACCCGAAAGCACCAGCTTGTAGTCTATTTTTCCGCCGTTAGCAGGTGCTTGTGCTTCCATAGCGGTATCACGAAGTTCAAAGTGGATGCCTGCACCGTTGCCGGTTGCGGTGTTGCTGTATATGTTGGTGGTAGAATCAAGCTCTATAGAAAGGCTTTTTGGAAGCTGACCGGTTGTGTTACTGTAATTACGCATAGAAATACCGCCGCCGCTTACCGCTTTGTTTGAATATATATCGGTGTTTTTAAGAAGGATCTTAGCCTCGTTATAAATGCCGCCGCCGTTACGGGTTGCAGTAGTGTTTCTTATCGTGCAGCCGTTAAAAGTAAGAGAAGGAGCTGATACTATGTAGACAGTACCATTATACACTCTGCCGGAGTTCCAGTATATAGCAGCGCCGTCCATAGAGGTGTTGCCATAGAAGGAACAATTTGTAAAGGTGGCGTTAACCGCAGAAAGACCAACTGTACGGATAGTTCCGCCGTAGTTGGTGTTGCCTGTACAAGCTTTGTTGTTGCTGAAGGTTGCACCGTTTGCCACTAAGGAGTTAATAACGGCACCTGCACCAAAATATATCGCAGAACCACCGCCGCTTGCCTCGCACTTATTGAAGGTGGTGTCGTCCATATTGATCAAAGTGGTCCTTGCTTCAAAATGAATGGCACCGCCGTCCTTGCCTGACTTGCACTCTGAAAATGTGCATTTGTTAAGGTATATTCCTCCACCTTCGCTTGTGCCTATTTTGGTGCCGTAAAGCCCCTCGTTACCGGGGTCGTTGCTGGCACCCGATATAGTTATGGCTCCGCCGCTTCCTTCTGATGTGCATTTGTTGAACTTGGTACCTGTAAGCGTGAGCTGTTCAAATTTTATCCTGTCACCGTGAATAGTACCGTCGTCATCCTTATATACGCCTTTTTCGATGTAGATTGCACCGCCCGCCTTTGTAGAGTTACAGTCGTCGAACAGGCACTCCTTTAAAAGAACGTTATCTATCCACTCAGTACAGGAATCGCTGATATGTATTGCACCGCCGTATGTAGCATCCAGGTTACGGAAGCCGCACCATCTCAGCTCAAACTTTGAAAGGGGGGCGTTAACAGTTATACCGGCACCGGGGCCCGATTTGTGGCTGTTACGGAAGGTTACACGCTTACAGTAAAAGGTTGCGTAACCTGTTGAGCTGGAGCCGCCTTGGCTGGTATCGTTTACAAAATCAACAATAGCACCGCAGCCCGTTTTGTCGGAATTGGTTATCTGAAGATGGTAATATTCATCGTATGACTCGATACTGGATGCGTTCTTGTTCGGCTCTGTACAGCCGTAGATATAAAGCTTTGCACCACGGTAAACTCTGAACAAAGGTGCACTTCCTGTTAGGTTGCTACCTCTTGCGATGCGAGCCACGGCGTTATCACCATAGGAACCTGATATGACTTTTCGCTTTGCAATATATATGGTAAGAGTTCTACCGGGGTATACGTTAATGGTGTAATCAACTCGGCAAGAGCCCCAAATGTACCAAGTTCTGTTTTCGGTAATATTAGCTTCCGATGTAGCATTTACGTTATTCTCTGTGCCAAATCCATAATCCGCATCTATGCAATCACCAAAATGTTTATCAACTGCCTTAGTATTCTCGCTTGGGACATTGGGGTTTACAGCTGTAGGAGTTTCTTCGGGCAATGTAGGTTTTTTAAACTCTTCGTACTTGGTTTCTTGTCTTTCGGTATTATTATCATTTGCAAAAGAAACAGAGCCGTTAAGCCCCAAAGCTTCCAAATCAGCGTTGTCGTCTATAATGATAGGACCGTTGGTGGTAAGAGCGGAACTTTGGGTATAGGTACTCTCTGCGTTTGCTGCACCTACAATAATTTCGCAGGAAACAAGCAACAACACTAAACAAACGGTTAATATTCTGACTATCTTCATAAGCAAAGTCCTCTATGTTAATTTCGCTCATAAGAGCGTGAATAATAAAATGTCAAATAAAGACAACTTCAGCAATTTTACTATATAATTGTAGTACATATTAATGAGTATGTCAATAAAATTACCACATAATATAAGGGAAAAATGTTTTTTTGGCTAAAAAGTATTAAATAATTTGGAGTGTTTTGTGCAGAATACACAAAAGCGCTCCATAGTCAATGAATTAAACAGCCCCTTTCGGATTTTATAGTAATTGTTTTCCTGATAGAAATAACAGATTTTCAAGCTACCGAGCTGGATGTATATGCACGGTTAACCGAAGCTCAGCTATTAAACAGAGAGTTCCCC
>JAZSLS010000012.1:0-3143 GCA_045535465.1 Eubacteriales bacterium | reverse complement strand
GCTCTGCAACGGGTCTTGTAAACAACACCACCTGGACTATCGGTAAGGGCAGTGAAACTCAGGTTACCGTTACGGCAGACTTTGTTCCTTCCGGCCGAGGCAACCGCCCCGGTACCATTAACAACAACAAAAAGTACGTTGTTATCCACAATACCGGTAACTACGACCCCACCTCTACTGCATACAACAACCACAGATATCTCCGCAACAGCTCTCCCGAAACCGGTTGGCAGTACACCGTTGGTAAAGACGGTATTTATCAGGGTATTCCCGATAACGAGCTGGCTTGGCACGCAAGTGACGGTTCCTGGGGTAACGGTAACTACTACGGCATAGGTATGGAAATATGCGTTAACGGTTTTACCTCCTTCTCAGGCTCCGCTTGGACTAACTTCCTTAACAATACCTTCTATTACAACTGCCGTGCAGCAGCTATGCTTACTGCAGAGCTTTGTATAAGATGGAAGCTTAACCCCGGCGATTGTACCGCAGGCACCGCTATCCGTCAGCACTGGGACTCCAACTCTAAAAACTGTCCTCAGCAGATGAGATACAACACCTCCACCGGTACTTATACCCGTGACACAGGCGACCTTTGGGTTTACTTTAAGAACAAGGTTCAGGAATATTACAAGATGCTTAAAGGCGGCGGAACCGTTACCAAGGAAGTGGAATACGCTAACACCACCGTTAACGTAGAAATTCCTCAGTACGTATACGACAAGAGCGCAGGCGTTTACTGTAAGGTAACCGGCGTTGCTTCCAAGGCGTTCAACAGCAAGTCCAACCTCGTTTCCATCTATCTTCCCAACACCATTAGCTGGGGTTCTGCTGACACTGCTTATGCATCCAGCTCCAACCTCGTAAACATCAACGTTTCTCCCACTAACGAGTTTATTTACTCCAAGGGCGGCAAGCTTTACCTTAAGGCTGATAACACCCTCCTTGCATCTCCCGCAAAGAATGCAGGCAGCGGTACTGCAAAGGTTGACCCTGCTGTTTACTCTATCCCCAACTTTACTCTTGACACCCCCTATGAAACCGACTACGAAGCAAACGTAGTTAACAACCGTTTCACAGGTCTTAAGAAGGGCGTTTCCGCTTCCGCTCTCAAGGGTATGTTTGTTGACAAGGTAAGCGTTTACTCCGCAAACGGTTCTGTAATGGCTGACTCTGCAATTGCAGGTACAGGCTGTTATATGAAGTCCGAAGACGGTGACGACACTTGCGTTATCATCGTTAGGGGCGACCTTGACGGCGACGGCAACGTTTCCGCAACCGACTACATCCAAATGAAGGGCCACCTTAAGGGCACAAGCGAGCTTAAGGATGCGTACCTTGATGCGGGTGCGTTCAGCAGCGCAGGCAATATCTCCGCAGCTGACTGTATTACTATGAAGCTTTTGGTTGCCGAAGGTAACTAATATTTGGCTTTTCACAGAATGAAAGGGGGACGGCACTCATTATTGGGTGACCTGTCGTACAATGATTAAACGTATTTTTTCGGCATTTATTTGTTTAGTGCTTGTTCTCGGAGCTTTTACAATTACTGCTTTTGCAGACCCCGAGGACGTAAAAACCAAGGTTGGCGACGTTAAGCTTTACACGGAGAAAACCCAGCTTGAAAAGGGTGACTTCTTTACCGTTGAAATCTACGTTGAGAACATAACGGCCAAGGAAGGCATCCTTGGTGCGGATCTTCCTCTTACCTACGACAAAAGCAAGCTGTCATACATAAAAAAAGAGTGTGTTTTTCCTGCTTCCTGGGGTATGTACGGTGAGTTTATAGGTCACGATACTCCCGATGAAGATCCTTGGTATTTAAGAACTGTTTCCACTGCAAGCGATTATGTCACTAACCCGGCATACAGAATAAAGGCCGACAAGGAGATAGGCTACAAAATCACCTTCAAGGCAGTAGCAGAGGGTGAGGCTTTTGTCGCCGTTGAAAATGCAGGTAATAACAATATAATGCTTCCCTCCCTTGAGGAACGTGTTATGAACTATGGCGGCAACGGTATGACCCTTAAGCTTACCATAGGTACCGAGGATACTTCCTCCGATGCTCCTGTTGAGTCTGACGATTCTTCGTCCGTTCCCGATGACAATTCTTCGGAAATAACTACCGACGTTTCTTTCGATGTGTCTGACGAGCCTTTCGAGGACTTAAACAGCAGTGAAGATATAAGCGTTGAGGAAAGTGCCGATGTAACTTCTTCCGAGGATGTTTCCGCAGAGGAAAGCAGCGCATCCGACGCTTCTGTTCCCGAAGCAAGCGTAGGTGAGGAGCAAAGCGATACCGCCTCGGAGGAAAGCAAAGCACCCAACGCAAGCGAAGACGGCAGCAACGATGAAGGCGACGGCGATGAGAGCCAAAGCGGCGGCATCGGTATTGTCGGAATAGTGTTGTTGGCTGCAGGCGCATTCGTTATAATAGCGCTTGCGGGCGTTGGCGCATTCTTGGTTTTTAAAGGCAAGAAAAACGATTAACCTGTAAAAGTCTAAACACGCTTTTTCAGTGTTAAGGCAAAATCAAAATAACAAGAACAAATAAACACAAAACGCCTCCCTCAGTAGCGGGAGGCGTTTTGTAAAACACTTTAAGGGACAAAACATTCCCCCGATATGTGTAGTACGATAACGTAAGCTTGGCATATATAATTGGCTTTAAAGCCGCCCGCAAACAAAAAGCGGGCAAGTAAGGCAAAAAAACAAAAATGCCTACTTTTAAAAAGCAGCGTGAACGTGCGGTTTTGCAGCGATTCGAAGGGGTAAAAAATAATGCGATAAAAAAATATAAAAAAAAATAAAAAAATTTCAAAAAAGGTATTGCAAAACGCAAAATAATGTGCTATTATAATCAAGCGCTGATTTGAGGGGCAAACAAAAGCCTCTAATAAGGCAGGATACGGTCCGGTAGTTCAGTTGGTTAGAACGCTAGCCTGTCACGCTAGAGGTCGAGGGTTCGAGTCCCTTCCGGATCGCCACTCTCTTTTAAATATGCGGATTTAGCTCATTTGGTAGAGCGCGACCTTGCCAAGGTCGAGGTGGCGGGTTCGAGCCCCGTAATCCGCTCCAAAAAACACTTGCGAGAGGCAAGTGTTTTTTTATCCAAGTCGCAGGCTTGGCATATCATCACGACG
>JAZSLS010000072.1:0-13566 GCA_045535465.1 Eubacteriales bacterium | reverse complement strand
CAAACGCTTTTACACGGTTTAATTTTAAAAGCAGAGTGCTGAGAAAGAGTGCAGACAAGACGGACCGAGGCGGTAACTGTACTAAGTACTGTAAGCCGAGGTTCGTTTTGAACGAAAAAACACAATAAACAGCAGAAAATTCGGGGACACGTCCCCGAATTTTCTACTATAAAGCTTGTTTAATTTTTCTTTTTTGTGATCTGTGCCTTTGTCAGCAGTCTGAGCAAAGCCCTGCTTAATGCAGGGCTTTGCTTTTTTGCGTATTTGTCCCAAACACTTGCGCTTCTGTCAAGGGTGGCATAGCTTTTTGCACGCATTCACCGCCGATGGGTGGTTTTAAACAAAAAAAGCGGGCATATACGGATTCTTGATGCAAAAAAATTGTAAAATCACACAAAAAAGCACGTATCCTATTGATTGTTGTTCTTGGTGATGTTATAATGACGATGTATAAGATTATCCTGCGCTTTTTATACTCTATGGAGGTTACATATATGTTCAAAACTAAATTTGTAGCAATGTTTTTGTGTATAACAACGGTCTTTGCCTCTTTTGCGGCTGGGGCTTTTGCTGAAAACAGCATCAGCGTTGACGAAACAATAGTAATAAAGGACGGTAAAGTTGTCAGCGGCAGCAGTGCGCTGGTTGACAGCGGATTTATTGTTATTGCCGATGAGGACGAGTATGCCGATACTGAGGACAATGCGGTAGAAGAAGATGCTATGACCGAGGAAGAAAAGCTTCAGTACATACTTGGCAACAAGGCAAACTTCTTTAAGCCTGTTCCTAAGGAGGAAGCAAACGGTGCGGCCGACAGCGGTGCCGACCTTCCTTCGCAAACTCCCAACGCAGTATCTCCATCTGTGCCTGCCGAAAACACAACGGCAACTGCTCAACCTACTGTAGCGGATGTTAATGTTCCTGATATAAATCATCCGATAACGGCAACAAAACCCGGAAATCAATGGCGCTTAAGCTATCACGGACGTGGTGACAGTGTTGGTGTTTTTACGGTTACGTCATCTACTTCTTCCGGTATTACATCAAAAACTGCCACTCTAAACCAAAACGCTACTCTTTATTTTGCAGTTCAGGAAAATTTAAACTATTCGATAGTTATAAATTCTGCAAAAACCTTGGAAATGTTATACGATGCAAGTACGTATTCCGGTACTAATTATGGTACGGACAGATCCGGTACAAGAGGCTATTTGAGGAACAGTACGTCCAGTGGGTATATGCTTGGTCGTTATATGTTTTCTATTACCAATGGCGGTACCTTGAGAATGATAGGCGGTAACGGTCAAAACGATCCCCATTACGGTCATTACGAGTCGGACGGCAGCTGTACTTGCGGTATGTCTCGCCCTGACAATGATAAATTTTTGTTTGACTGTAATTCAACTTCGAATGGTAACGGAAGCGATAGAACCAGCAATTCAGGCGCAGCTCCGGCTTTTTACGTAGAAAACGGCACTTTGGAAATCAGGAACGCCATAATAAGAGATTCTATGTCGACAACTGTAGACGGCAGAGGTGCCGCCATACACGTAAGAAGTGGCGGTAAAGTTTTTCTTGAAAATGTTGTTTTTGATAACTGCGGTTTCGTTAACCCTAATACCGATACTGATTACAGCAGAGGCGGTTGTATATACGTTTACGGTAGCGGAACGGTTACTCTTAAGAGTTGTAGAATAACCAATTCCGTTAGCGGCAGAACCAATTACGCTGAATACGGCGGTGCTATCTGTGTTGACCCGACAAGATATAATGTCAGCGGTACCCCCGGCGCTATCCCTGCTTCCGGTCAGAATTATGTTCTTCAAATACAGGATACCGTTATACAAAACAGCAGAGCTACAGTAGCAAGCTCTACTCTTGGCGGTGGTGCTATATATATCGGCAAGGTGGTTAACGATCACAGCGTTACTATTAAAAATACGACCATACAAAATTGTTATACGGCAGGTATGGGCGGCGCAATCTTTTTAGGAGAAGGCGGCAAATTAGATATTGACGGTGATAATTTTACCGGAACGGCTGCCAAAAGTATAATTAAAAACTGCTACTCCACCTTTGCAGAGCAGGAGAAGAGCGGCTTGCCTGCAGGCGGCGGCGGTATATACGCCGTCGGAAGTGCTACTACGCTTAGAATAAAAAATACGTTTGTCAATAACTGCTATGCCCAAAACGGTGACGGCGGCGGTATATTTTCAAACGGAGCAAGTCTTGATTTGATAGGCTGCAGATTTGAAAATAATTACATCAAGGACACTACACCTATGGCTGAGCATAATAGCAACGTTTATACGTTGAGCAGCACAGGTTATTATGGTGTATCTGCTCTTAAAACAGGCACTGCATTAAGAGTGCAAGGCGGGACCGCAAACCTTGTTAATACCACCATATTAAAAAACCAGGTTGGTATAAAAAGCGGCAGCAACAATATGGTTGCAAGAGGTGCGGTATATCTTTCTGCAGGCGCTGTTGTTAATATGATTGAGCTTACTGCTGCCCAAAAAACCAGCTATGATGTCGGTATGGATGCCAGAATAATAGAAAATTACGGCGGTGGCGGAGTATATATTTTAAGCAATGGCACCTTTAGGCTATATGGTGGCAGTGTTAGCAATAACACTATGTACTACAGGAACCCAACATACATTAACGCAACCGACCCCGATGGAAATAACGGTTACAGCAACGGAGCCGGGGTTATGTTACACTTTTCAGAAGGGGGCACGCCAACCTTTGAAATGTACGGCGGAACTGTCGGCAACCATACCAACAGCACCTCCGGCAAGGGTGGCGGCATTGGTACTTTAGGCAAGGGCAACATTTATATCTACGATGGTACCATCAGCGGCAATTCGGCAACCAACGGCGGCGGCATATATGCAGACCCCGGTTCTGAATTGTACGTTGAGGGCGGCACTATACAAAACAATGCTGCAGGCACAGACTCGACCGGTCACGGCGGCGGTATTTACGCCAATGCAGTCAAACACTTTTTCCTCGGCAACCAAAGCGGCAGCAAGCCCGTTATCACCGGTAACCACGGCACAGGCGGTACAACCACCAACGTTTTGGATGGTGGCGGTATCTATACCGTTAACGCAGGTATATACATATACAATGCTGAGATATCGGGCAATTACGCAAAGCACGGCGGCGGTATATATGCAACCATTAACAGCACTACTTCTAGCTTTGTGGTTGATATACTTAACTGCGATATTTCAAACAACAAAAACGGCAGCGGTATATGGATCAACAGCAAGCAGTTTACCCTTAATATGACGGGCGGTACCATATCGGGCAACACCGTTACTACCAGCGGTCACGGCTTTGGCGGTGCGGGTATATGCGCCACCAACGGTGTTACCGTTAATATAAGCGGCAGTGCGGCTACGCCTACCGTTATTTCAAACAACGTCAACAGCCAAACTGATAAAGCAACCGAAACCGATACGGATACGGCAATGAACGGCGGCGGTATAGCTTGTATAAGCAGAGGTGATACCCAAGCCGCCTACGGTAATACCCTTACCATAAAGGGTAAGGTTACCATAAGCGGTAACAGCGTTCCTTCAAGCTGCAGCAATAATTACACAAGCAAGAACGGAATGGGTTGCGGCGGCGGCGTATATATGGAAGAGGGCGGCACCGTTATAATTCAGGCTGACGGCGGCTATAAGCCCGTTATAAGCGGCAACACCGCTTACCGCGGCGGCGGCGTGTACGTTGAAGGCTATTCGGGCTATACCACAAAGCTTACTGTAAACGGCGCTGCGTTTGACGGCAACGTTTCCAACGAATACAGATATATTCTCGACGCTAACGGGAATACCAGTAACCCCAACGGTCTTGCAGGCGGCGGCGTGTGTGTTTATAAAAACGTTACTGTTTCCATAACAGATACAGACTTTACAAACAACAAGGCAAGTATGCAGTCCGGCGTGGGCGGTGGCGCAGTTTCTCTTGTAGACCTTAGTGCTGCCGTTACTATTCAAGGCTGTACCTTTAGCAAAAACTACGTTGGCGCCGCAGGTGCGGCATACTCTGCCGATTCCTCCATTACAGGCGATGGCGGCGCAATATTCTGCCGTAACGTGGCTACCGTTAACGTGACAGGCTGTACGATAAGCGAAAACAAGGCGCAGCAAGGCGGCGCTCTGTATGTTATAAGAGACTCCTATCACAATTCAGACGTTAACCGTGCCACTACGGTCAATGTAAACGGTTGTGAAATAAACGGCAATTCCGACGGTGCACTTTTCTTCCAAAGGAACGCTGAAAACGTAACCTACGCAAGAGCGGTTACCGCTAATATCGGCACTACCACAATACAAAGCAATACCCTTGGCAAGCACGGCTCTCACCGTTTTGGCGGTGCGGGTATAACCTGCGTTAACGGTATAACCCTTAACCTTAACAGCGGTACTCTGATAGATGGAAATGCCAACAACGTGCAAAAGATAAGCTCTCTGCCCGAAGGCATAAGCAATATGAAAGAGATTGACACTGCTGCTAACGGCGGCGGCATTGCTATGATAACAAAGGGCAACGCTGATTGGCAAAGCTGCGGTACCCTTACCGTTAACGGCGGCGTTACCATCAGCAACAACACCGCAAAATACGGCGATGGCGGCGGCATATATATTGAAGACATTGATAATGTAGACAATAACTATAAAGCTGTCAATGCCGGCACCCTTATTATAAAAAGCTCTGCAACTGAGTCTGTAACCATAAGCAACAACACTGCAGGGCACACAGGCTACGTGCTTTCCGCCAATGACGTTAAGGGCGGTAACGGCGGCGGCATCTACTCCGGTATGAACAACAAGATATCTATAACGGGCAACGCAAATTATCCTGTTATAATTAAGGAAAACAACACCATCGGAGGCAGCAACAACTTTGTTTCCACCGGTCACGGCGGCGCCGGTATGGTGCTTTACAAAAACTTTAATACCAACGGTGAGGACAAGGTTGTACTGTCATACGTTGATGTTTTAAAGAACACCTCCGACGAAAACGGCGGTGATGCAGGCGGTATATACTGCGTTTCCACCAATCTTAGGATGGAACACTGCAATATTAAAGAAAACAAGGCACTTTCCAAAACCGGTTCCGGCGACGGCGACGGTAAAGGCGGCGGCTTGCTGTTCTATCACTCCAACGTCGCAAACCAACTTGAAATTGACGATTGCCTGTTTAAAGACAACTACGCCAGCGCTTGGGGCGGCGGAGCTCACCTTGTTAATAAGACAGTTGCCACTATAAAGGACTCAGTCTTTGACCACAACAGCGCAAAACAAGGCGGCGGTTTGCATTTCTTTACCCAAACTTGGGGCGGTGACGTTACCTTGGATAATGTGTTTATGGGTAACAACTTCAACGATGTTAAGGATGCAGGCGGCGCAATATGTGCTGTTGGATACAAGGTTACTCTTAAAAACAGCAATATAGGATGGCTTCCCGATGACGGCGGCAAGGTAGCGGCGCCTAATGAATCAAAATACGCCGGTGGCGGCTTGTATCTTTGGGGCAGTCAGCTTTTCCTTGTAGGGAACGTTGACATAAGCAACAACAAAGCGGGAGATATCGGCGGCGGCGTTGTGTTCAGAGAACATACCGGTTACAATGGATTAAAGGATGTGCTTTACATCCCCGAATTTAACGGTGTTATCCTTAATGATAATACAGCGGGCATAGACGGCGGCGCTATATACGTAAGCAGAGATGCTTACAGTACCGAAAGCGGTAAGACGTTGGTACTGAAAAACTGCGAGGTCGCCCGTAACAAAGCCACAACCGGCAGCGGCGGCGCAATTTACGTAAGTAACGTTCAGCTTACCATTAACAATCACGGCAGCACAAGCTATTGTGTTTACAATGACAACGATGCAGGTCTGGACGGCGGTGCTATAAAGGTTATTAAGAATGATACGGTTGCCGTTACCGCCGGTGAAAGTGTGTTCAGAATATCCGGAACTGTATTTAAAAACGGCGATGCGGGCGAGGATGGCGGCGCTATCTCTGTTGAACACGCTCCCGGCTATGTGGTAAACTGTATGTTCTACAACAACACGGCAGGGCAAAACGGCGGTGCTGTACACTATGTTGGTAACGCTGTTGCCAACGACTCTGTGTTCCAAATGGCGATAAACGCCGTAGGTACAAACAGGGATGCAGACGGAACCGATGTCCTTACCTCAGAAAGAGGGAACCGTGCAGGTAATTTTGGCGGCGGTTTATACGTTGAAGCCTGTCAGAGCTTCGTTAACGTTCGTGGCGGTTTCAATTACAACAATGCAAAACGTGGCGGCGGTATTTACCTCCTCAAGTGCGGCAACGCCCTCATTACGGACGATGATACAAAGTTTACGTTAACGGGAGCCGGCGTAGTGGAAGGCAGCGGAAATACCAGCATTTCCGCTAACAGAACCACCCGTCCTGCCGAAGGCACCGAAGGCTTTGACAGCACTGTCGATGGCAACGGCGGCGGTCTGTATGCCGAAAGCAACGTTACTCTTACCAACGTTACAATGCAATACAATGCGGCAGAGTTTGACGGCGGCGGCCTTTGCGTTGGTAAAACATACACCGTTACTATGAACGGCAAAAACAACGTCAACAACAACGTAAGCTACAATTACGGCGGCGGTATTATTGTTCTTTCCGGCGGCACTCTTAATATCGAGGGTGATGCCGAGGGCAATAACAAGACCCTTATCAGAGGCAACAGGCTTATAACCGATAACAGGGGCGGCGCAGGAATCCACGTTGCAAACAATGCAACCCTTAATATGAGCTACGGCGAGATAATAGAGAACGGCAGACAGCAAGATGCTTCCAACCCTGCTGTCCTTATCAATGCGGGCAAGGGCTCCGGCGGCGGTATTGACGTAACGGGCGGCACAGCCGTTCTTGACCACGTGGTTATAGCAGATAACGTGGCAGGTACCAACGGTGGCGGCGTTCGCTTGACCGGTGGTACGCTTACCGCAACTAACTGCGTTATCAAGGGCAACCTTGCTGCAAACGGCGTTGGCGGCGGCTTGTTCGTTGTTGGTTCTACTTCCGCTGTAACCGTAAACGGCTTTATTATCGATAACGAAGCTAAGGGCACGGGCAGCGGCACCTCTATGGTAGCAGCGGGCAACGTAAACGGCGTTGGCGGTGGCGTAGCGGTGTTTGACGGTGCATCCTTCTCTCACACAGGAGGCGCCATTTATAACAACAGGGCAGAAACGGGCGGCGCAGACGTATTTGCAAACGGCTTGTCTACTACCAAGCTTTCTATCCTTGCGCCCGGTGCTATGGATACCAACGGCGCATCTTTGCTTGGCATAGATATACCTGCCTTTGAGCGTGACGGTGAAACCGTAGGCAAGTGGTGGGAAGACTATATGACGGGTGACACCAACTACACAAACGGTCTTTACGGTGACAGACCTCCTGCCTTCAGATATGCCGATTCTCCCGTTTCCATAAGGGCATACACCACAAGTGCAGAGGGAATTCAAGCCAAGGGTAACTATATTAATACCGACGGCGAGTTTGTAAGCATTATCTTTGATATACAAAAATACAACGTTGGAACTATTACGATAACCGCACCCGAAACGGATGTGGAAAACCAGCGCTTTGTGTTTGAGATAACGGGTGTTACCGACAAGAACGAAAGTGTTAATATCACCGTTAGCCTTGAAAGCGGCGAAAGTGTTACCATTGAGGACGTTTATCCGGGCACGTATCAGATAACCCAGAAGACCGATTGGTCTTGGCGTTGTGAGATAGACGGCGTTGAGGTAGACGGCGGCGGAAAACAGGATGGTGTTGTTACGGTGACCGTGGATATTGAAGGCGTTACCGTGGATGACGACCACACCGTGGTTTATACGGGCAGTGACGAAGCAAACGACAAATGGCTTAGCTACAACAGCGTTGAGAGGGTAAATATTCCTCCCAATACCGTTATCCCCGAAAGCCCCCGTGTTGCTGTGATTGATATGACCGAAGCAAAAAGAGGCTACGTGTTTTAAAACTTTAACAGAAGAACGCAACGGCAGCGCCGTTGCGTTCTTTGTCCCTCTGCTTGCGGTGGAAGCTGTGGGATATCTTGACTAGTATGCCTTTTTATGCTATATTAAAAAAGAAATTAATCATAGGAGAGATATATATGGATTGGCAAAGTGTGCTTGATTTTCTCAAGGGGATGTTTTTTTCTCTGGGCGGAAAGATAGTAGGTGCGCTTGTTGTTTTGGTAATAGGCTTAAAGCTTATAAAGGCACTTAAAAAGAGGCTTAAAAAGGCCGAAAGAATAATAAAGCTGGAAGACAGCGTTGAAAGCTTTTTACTTAGCTTTGTCAGTATAACTCTATACACGGCGTTGTTTTCTACAGTTGCCCTTATTTTGGGTGTTCCCACAACTTCCTTTGTGACTGTTATGGCTTCCTGCGGCGTTGCCATAGGTCTTGCAATGCAGGGTGCTTTAAGTAATTTGGCAGGCGGTATTATGATACTGCTTTTTAAGCCCTTTAAGGTGGGTGACTATATAGCCACAACCGATGCTTCCGGTACGGTAAAGTCTATTACCGTGGTGTACACAATTCTTCACACTCCCGAAAACAAGGTTATAACCGTTCCTAACGGTACACTTACCAATTCCGTGGTGGAAAACTATTCCGCTATGGATAAGCGTAGGATAGACTTGAATTTTAACGTTGCCTATTCCAGCAACGTAGAGCAGGTAAAATCCTTGCTTTTGGAGATAGCAAAAAAGCACCCCTTGGTGCTTCAAGACCCTGCCCCCGTAGCAAGGCTTAGTGAGCACGGCGCCAGCGCCTTGACCTTTGTGCTTCGTGCTTGGACTAAAACGGAGGATTTTTGGGACGTGCGTTTTGACCTTTTGGAAACCGTGAAAGCAGTATTTGACAAAAAGGGGATTGAGATACCCTATCCGCAATTGGATGTGCATTTGGATAAATAGGAGAAGGCTATGAAAAAAACTTTTTTCAAAACTCGTTTTCTTGCCTTAATGCTTTTAGTGCTGCTTCTTGTAGGCTGTGTAAGCGAGGGGCAGAATATAAACAGCTCGGAAATTGAAAGCTTTAACGCTGACTTTGAAAGCTTTGCGGTAACCGAGGATGCGTATTCAGAAGACCGTTCGGAGCAAATAAGCGAAGCGTCCGAAGCGGAGGAAAGCAAAGACACCCCTGCAGAAAGCGAGATAGCCTTGCATTTTTTGGATGTGGGACAGGCAGACGCTATTTTGGTACAGTGCGACGGGAAAGCTATGCTTGTTGACGGCGGCAACTCCGCAGACTCGTCCTTGCTGTATACCTATCTTAAAAAGCAGGGCGTAAACCATTTGGAGTATCTTATAGCCACCCACGCTCACGAGGACCACGTTGGCGGCTTGGCAGGTGCGCTTAACTACGCAACGGTGGGCAAGGTTTTTTGCCCCGTTACCGCTTACGAAAGCAATGCCTTTAACAATTTTGTTAAATACGTGGAAAGGGCAGGAAGCTCTCTTACCGTACCCAAGGTTGGCGACAGCTTTGCCTTAGGCTCTGCTACGGTGCAGATAATAGGCGTTAACTCCGCAAGTGATACCAACAATACGTCGATAGTAGCCAAAATCACCCACGGAGAGACCACTTTTTTGTTGACGGGTGATGCCGAGCGTGAAGCGGAGCAGGTAATACTTGATAGCGGCTACGACCTTAAATGTACCCTTCTTAAGGTAGGGCATCACGGCAGTGACAGCTCCACTACCTATCCCTTTCTTCGTGAGGCTATGCCCGAGTATGCGGTTATATCCGTAGGTACGGGCAACGTTTACGGTCACCCCCACGACGGCACTTTAAGTAAACTAAGGGACGCAGGAGTTAGCGTTTACCGCACGGATATTTCGGGCACGGTTCTTTGCAGGGGTAACGGTAAAACCCTTAGCTTTAGTTTTCCCGATAAAGAAAGCTCCGTTACCGCTCCCGTTGTTCCTCCTGAAGAGGACGATAGCAGCGCAGCAGACGATGACGTTTCCGGTGGTACTGCTTATATACTTAACACCAACACCAAAAAGTTTCATTATCCGTCTTGCCAAAGCGTAAAGCAGATGGCAGATGAAAATAAAGAAGAATACCAAGGCAACAGAGAAGACCTGATAAGCAACGGATATTCCTCTTGCGGGATTTGCAAGCCGTAAAATAAAAAATGCGCCTTTTTAACGTAGCAAACGGCGCAAGTCGGCATAAATCTGAGATAAACGAAGCTGCTTTTCGTGAAAGTGCCCGGAACAGTAATAAAAACAACTTTTCAAAACAAAAATGCCTCTCGTTACGAGAGGCATTCGTTTTTAAATTAGGTATCTTTTAAAGAACAAAGTGTTCCGCTATTACCACAGCACCGCTGTCTGCTACCTTAGCCTTAAGTGCGCCATAGCTGTCCTCTTCGGTAATAACAGCCAGTTCGCCGTCGCCAAGGTCACAAACCGTACCAAGAGCTTCGGCACCGTCAAACGCCTTAACACGAAGATAAAGCTTAACGGGAGCTTCGTCAAGAGCAAGGGTAAAGCCTTCCTCTGCCTTTTCTCTGGGAGTTTCGGAAACGGGGCAACGGATAGCCTGAATAACGTCGGAAACTACTGCGCTGGCGGTAGGTAGGCTGCCTGCGCCTCTGCCGTAGAAAACAAGCTCATCCACCATATTACCGGTAACGGAAACAGCGTTGAACACGCCTACGGTATCGGCAATAAGATGACCCTTTTGCACCAAGTGAGGAGCAACCATAAGAGAAGCCCTGTCACCGCAAAGCTTAGCCACGCCAAGAAGCTTAATGGCATAGCCTGCCTTATCGGCAGCAGCAATATCTGCCTTATCTATCTGAGTAATGCCACGGCAAAGAGCAGACTGCTCGGTAGGGATGTGCTTACCAAAAGCAATACCGCCAAGTATGCATATCTTACGAAGAGCATCAAGACCTTCAACGTCTGCAGAGGGGTCACGCTCCGCATAGCCTCTTTCCTGTGCGTCCTTAAGCGCATCCTCAAAAGCGGCGCCTTCCACAAGCATTTTTGTAAGTATATAGTTAGTGGTGCCGTTAAGGATACCTGCTATACGGGTAACCTTGTTAGCGGTAAGACAGTTGATAAGAGGGTTGATAACGGGAATACCGCCGCCAACGCTTGCCTCGTAAAGATAGCAAACGCCGTTGTCCTTAGCGGCTTTAAGCAAAACGTCACCAAACTTGGAAACAACCTCTTTGTTAGAGGTAACTACGCTTTTGCCCTTTTGCAAAGCTTTAAGAGAAAAATCGTAAGCGGGATGAGCGCCGCCCATAGTCTCAACAACGATAGAAATACTGTCGTCATTGAGTATATCATCAAAGTCAGAGGTAACAATACCCTCTACCTCGTGGCCTTCAAATTTTCTAAGGTCAAGCACACGGGCAACCTTAACAAGCTGTGTACCGTCGCCGCCTAACTTTTTGGAAATATCATAAGCGTTATTTTTAAGCACCTCGTAAACGCCGCTGCCAACGACGCCAAAGCCGAGAATTGCAATGTTTATCATTTTAAACATCCTCCAAGCATAATCGTATAACCTATAATAACACATATATTTACTTATTGCAATAAGTTTTTTAATGCTATTGATTTTTTTTATACTATGGTATATAATGTTAATTTAGAGAGGTATGTGTTATGATAGAGCTTCAAAAAACGCCCGTGGCCGTAATTGAATATTTTAAAGCCAAAGCGGCGGATTTTGAAAACGCCGTGCTGCTTTTGCGCTCCGATATGGGCAGCGACCTTATGCGCAGAGATGTGTGGGTGCTGCTTACGGAAAAGGCTTTGTACATAGCGGAAGGCGTTGTTGCCATAGGTCGTAACAGGCGTGGGCTTAAAAGACAAAGTGCGGCGGCATTTATGCCAAGCTCTGTTTTCACCTACGAGGTGGAGAAGATGGAAAAGCCCCGTATGGAGGCGCTTCTTTCCGGCGGGCAGTTTATCTGCCTGTACGAAGGGGAAGCCCTAAGGCTTTTTAACTACTCCGCTGCCTGCAAGCACGACGTAAGGCTTTTAAAGGATGCCCTTGCGCAGCTGAAAAAGGACGGCAAGGTTGACGAGAAAAAGCTTAAGGGCGAGATGAAGGAGCTACCCTATTGCCCCAAATGCGGCAGACGCTACACGGACGAAAAGCGTAAGCTTTGCCGATATTGCGTGGATAAGGTGCGTCTTGTGAAGAAGCTAAGCCGCTTTTTTATACGTTACAAGGGCTATATGGCAATGGTTTTCCTTACCATAGCTATGATGACCGGCATTGGGCTTTTGGTTCCACAGATATCATCGAAGATGTTTTATAACGACGTGCTTACCGAGGGTGGAAAGCATTACGGCAGGGTTTGGTACGTGGTAATGCTTATAGTGGGGGTGCGTTTGCTGTCGCTGCTTGTAAATATAGCTAACGGCATTATCTCCGCCCGTGTTTCCACCAGGGTTAACTACGACCTTAAAAACACTATATACAAGGCAATCAACCGCCTCTCTCTGGGTTTTTTCTCCTCCAGACAAACAGGCGGGCTTATGACCCAGATAAATAACGACGCAAATACCATTTACTGGTTTTTCTGCGACGGTTTTCCGTATTTGGTAACAAACGCCATTCAACTGGTGGGCGTGCTTATAATAATGCTGTTTACCAACGTCACTCTTACCCTTTATACCTTTGTTACCGTGCCTGTTTTCTTCTTGATATATAAATCTCTCTTTGCAATGTTTGAAAGACTGCACGCAAAGTCCTACGCTAAAAAACGCTCTATGAACTCTCTTATATCCGACGTGCTTAACGGTATGCGTGTGGTTAAATCCTACGCAAGGGAGGATGTGGAGGTAAAACGCTTTGACGAGCGCAGCGAGGGCGTTGCCGAGGCGGATACCACCGTTCAGGTTACCGCCAGCAGAACCTTCCCCTTCCTGGGCTTCCTTTTGCAAACGGGCTCCTTTGTGGTTTGGGCAATAGGCGGCAGACAGATAATAGAAGGCGGCGGAATGAGCTATGGCGACCTTATGGCGTTTTTAGCATACGTAAGTATGGTTTATTCTCCTATCGACTTCTTTGCCGACGTGGCAAATTGGTGGACGGAGTGCCTTAATGCGCTGGGCAGGCTATTTGAGATAAGTGACGCTAACCCCGACATAGAGGAAAAAGAGGGCGCTGTACACCTTGAAAAAGTAAAGGGCGACGTGGAGTTTGACGGCGTTACCTTTGCTTACGACGGCGGCAGGGACGTTATAAAGGACGTAAGCTTTAGCGTTCCCGCAGGCTCTATACTTGGTATAGTAGGCCACACGGGTGCAGGTAAATCCACCCTTGCCAACCTGCTTACCAGGCTTTACGACCCCAGAATGGGCACCGTACGCATTGACGGCGTTGATATAAGAGAGCTTTCCTTCTCGTCGCTTCGTGGGAACATAGCCATAGTTTCTCAGGAGACGTATCTTTTCCGTGGCACCATAATGGATAACATCCGTTACGCCAAGCCCGATGCTAC
>JAZSLS010000005.1:0-4177 GCA_045535465.1 Eubacteriales bacterium | reverse complement strand
TCTCGGAGCAAGGACCGCAAGGACCTGCACCTATTTCCCAAAAGTTATCTTCCTTGCCCATTTTATATATGCGTTCAGCGGGAACACCGGTGGCAAGCCAAATGTCTCTTGCTTCGTCGTCATCGAGATAAACGGAAACAGAAAGCCTTTCTTCGGGTATCTCAAGAGTCTTGGTCAAAAATTCCCAAGCCCACGGAATAGCTTCGCTCTTAAAATAGTCACCAAAGGAGAAGTTGCCAAGCATTTCAAAGAAGGTACCGTGTCTGGCGGTAATACCAACTCTTTCAATGTCGGGAGTGCGTATACACTTCTGGCAGGTGGTAACACGCTTGCGGGGAGGAATTTGCGCACCTGTAAAGTAGGGCTTAAGCGGTGCCATACCCGCATTTATAAGCAAAAGAGACTTATCGTTCTGGGGAACGAGAGGGAAGGAATTAAGGCGCAAATGGCCTTTGCTTTCAAAAAAAGCAAGATATTTTTCTCTCAGCACGTTTAAGGATTCATTTTTCATTATAATATACCTCACGAACATAAAACTACAAGATATTATTTTACACTTACTATGTCTTTTTGTCAATACTAAAGGCGTATTTTGCCTAAACAATTTGGGGGTATTGACATTTTTTTACGTTTGTGCTAATGTGCATTATATAGAAAACTAACGGAGGTACATATATGGCACGTTGCATTATGGCAATAGGCGGTCACATTGGCGATATGGAGCTTACCGCAGGTGGCGTTTTGGCTACTGCGGCTTTGGAGGGCGCAAAGATAATAACCGTTGCCCTTACAGCGGGTGAAAGAGGCAATCCTCCTCATCTTTCAGTGGCGGAATACCGTAAGCAAAAGGAAGCGGAGGCCAAGGCTTTTGCCGAGAAATTAGGGGGCGAAGCAGTTGTTTTTCCTTACGTTGACGGTGAACTTCCGGAAAACGACGAGGTTGCCTTTATGCTTTGCGACGTTATAAGAAAATACAGGCCCGACATACTTATTACCCATTGGAAAAACAGTATGCATAGGGACCATATGGCAACCCACAATATAGTAAAAAAGGCTCAGTTTTATGCAGGTCTTAAGTCTATAGAAAGGGAACTGCCCGGTCACTATGCCGACGGCCCTTATTATGCCGAAAACTGGGAGGATGCGGCAGAGTTTGTACCTTACGTTTACGCCGAAGTAAGCGAGGAGGGCTACAAGCTTTGGGAGGAGGCTATAAACAGCCATTGGTTTGCCCTTAACAGCACTTCTTTTAAATATAAAGAATATTATTCTCATTTAAAGCGTGTTCGTGGTATGTACGCCCGCAAGCAGTATGCCGAAGCTTTTGAGATAGAGCAGTACAAAAAATATACTGTACGCAAGTTTTAATTTTAAGTGGGCCGGGAAAACAAAGTTTTCTCGGCCCACTATTTTTTAAATGGGAATCAATTCCCATTGTTGATAAAAGCTTGTCCCGTTAATTTCTTCTGCGTATACGTTCCCTTCCTCAAAATCTCCGTTTTTTCCGTTGTAGTTGCCGTTAGCGCAGATGGCGTATTGCGGCGTGTTTATTAAAGCTATGCGAAAGAAACCGTTTTCCAAGGGGTTGATTTTAAAGATTTGATTAATGTCTTTGGTGCATTCCTTGCTTACTACGTTTTTGTTAGATATTTCAAGCGCCATATTGTTATATTGGCTTACAATACAATAGCTGCCGTCTTTGTTTTCAAGCAGTTTAAATAACTGCGGTTTGTTACTTGACAAAGTGCTTTGATATACGTTTGTGTTGTTATAGGCAGTTAAAAATTTACCCGATGCTGCGTTTCTGATTATGTAGCTTTTATTGGTATCGATTGTAATTTTGTCGGTTTTGTATTCCTCACGCAGCATAATTGCCAAGGCTTGGCTTCCCATTTCCTTAAATTTTTCTTCTACCAGCTCTTTGCTGTATGACACTAAGCCTCTGTTGTCATAAGGGTCGTTGAAATAGTATAGGCTTTTATCGTCGTCATAGCCTACAAGCACTAAACAATGCATATATGCGGGAAAAGTATGGGTTTCCCACGTTCTTTTTACAGTCCATTGCGTTCCGGAATACGAGTCTCTCATATACGACGTTGCCCAAATAAGTATAGGCGTATTTAATTTTTTTAAGTATTTGTTTGATAATTCCTCCACCGTTCTCCCTTGTTCGATAACCGCAATATAGTTATCAGGCACGGCTTTTTCTATGGCGCATTTTATTACGGGCGCAAAGCATCCTTTCCCAAGGTCGGAGCACGGGTCACCAACGTAAAACCTATCCATATCCTCACCAAAATAAGTGTCTGTACGGTAATTGTATGTAAACGGAAAGGTGTCAAGCAAATCAGAAAAGAAATATTCGGGTTCGATTTTAAAGCCGTAATAATTCATAAGCATAACAGCGCATATCCCTTCACAACCGCAAGGATAATATGGATTTTGTCCAATAAACTTAACGTCTATTATTTTGCTTGAGTCGGTACGGGAGTATGCTTGGTCGTTGGGAAAGCTTGTATAGCCGTCGGGGCTTTGAGTAACGCTGTTGGGAGCGCAAAACTGTGTGGATATAAGCATCACTAACAGCGTTAGTAAATATGCAGATGAATGTATAAGCTTCATAATTTTCTCTTTTTTGCAAAATTCAACATTTTTCTCTTTGTTTGTTATACGTATCAAGGTAAAACTTTTGCAAAAAAAGCATTGCTTTTTACAAGCAATGCTCGGAAAAATATAAAACGTTAAAAAACAATGCGCATTTGATACCATTTTGCGCCGCCGTGTTCCGAAACGGAAACACCTTCGTTTACAAAACCAAATTTGGAATAGTAGGGAAGCAGTGCTTCCTTGCAGGTAAGCACAAGCCCCTTTTTACCTCTTAACTTAGTATCGTTAATAGCGGCTTCAAGAAGCTTTCCCGCAATGCCCTTTTTTCTGTATTCGGGTAAGGTGCAAACGCCAAACAGCATTTGCCAGTCTCCGTTCTCGTCGTGCATAGATGCATCGGCAAACATCTCATCCTTAAGCACCGGCTCGTCGGTACACATACCGTTAACAAAGGCAACAACCTTATCGTCTTCCGTCATCAACCAAAAACAATCGGGGTAGTGCATAAGCCTGTCTTTAAGTGATTTTTCCGTTGCCGCTTCCGCTTCAGGAAAACAAGCAGCCTCCACTGCGGTTATTGCGGCAAGGTCATCTTTGGTAGCGTATCTTATTTTCAAAACCTCAACTCCCCATAAAACAATGGCTTACAGCGATTGCTGTAAGCCATTTAAGTCTAAAATTACTTGCCGTTAACGAGCTTGTCGATTTCAGCAGCGAAATCGTCTTCTCTCTTTTCAATGCCTTCGCCGCGTTCCATCTTAATGAAGGAAACAACCTTAATAGAACCACCAAGTTCCTTTTCGGTCTGCTTGATGTAATCAGCAATGGTGATAGAGTCATCCTTAACGTAAGCCTGGTCAACAAGACAAGCGGTCTGGTAGAACTTGTTGATTCTGCCTTCAACCATCTTAGCCTTAACTGCATCGGGCTTCTTAGCCTGAGCTTCGTCGTTTGCTATCTGAGCGAGAAGGATAGCCTTTTCGTTTTCGATAACTTCTGCGGGAACGAAATCTCTGCTAACGTAGGAAGCGTTCATAGCTGCGATCTGCATACAAACGTTCTTTGCAAATTCGTTGAAAGCGTCGCTTACTTCAACGTCGGTTTCAAACTTAGCAACAACGCCGAGAGCGCCTGCATTGTGAATGTAGCTGCCGGTAACGCCGTCAATGATAACAAAACGACGGATAGTGATGTTTTCACCGATGGAGAAAACCTTATCCTTACGAGCTGCTTCAACGGTAAGGTCGCTGCCAACGAGGGTGCATTCGTTAAGAGCTGCAACGTCAGCGGGCTTGTTAGCGATGATGGTAGCAAGGATATCACGAACGAAAGCTCTAAAGGTAGCGTTCTTAGCAACAAAGTCAGTCTCAGAGTTAACTTCGATCATAGCAGTAACGTCACCATCCTTAAGAATGTCAACGATACCCTCGGCAGCAATTCTGCCCTCCTTCTTAGCTGCTACTGCAAGTCCTCTTTCGCGGAGGATCTTCATAGCCTTATCAATATCGCCTTCAGCTTCAACAAGAGCCTTCTTGCATTCCATCATACCGATACCGGTCTTAGCACGAAG
>JAZSLS010000122.1:0-5899 GCA_045535465.1 Eubacteriales bacterium | reverse complement strand
TAATTGCTCATAGATTATCTCCTTTAATTCTTATAATTTGTCCGCCTGAATTTTCCAGGCGGACAAATTAAAGTGTATTTTTAGCTTGCACTCAGCATCATCTTAAGGCTTAAATAGTCCGACGTGCTAAGCTCACCGTTGCCGTCTAAATCAGCCGCAAGGCTTTGGGCTTTACTCATAGATACGCCTGTTTTAAGGTGTCCTCTAAGGTTAATATAGTCTGTTGCGGAAATCATACCGTTACAGTCAATGTCACCGTCTACTATAACTGTCATAGAGAAAGCGCCGTCATAAGAGGTTAGTATGGAGCCGGTTGCAACGGGTGCGTCGTTTCCGTAAAGAGCATCGCCCTTATAAAGCTTAACGTCTGTATCAAAGTTTGCGGAAAAGTCTTTTGCTTTTGTATTTGCGGAAACCTTGGTTACAAAGCTGCCGTCTTCAAGGTAAGCGGATGCGGCTTGCAGCTGTATATGATTTTTATGTACGTTGCTCCACTCCTTCAAAACGGGGTATAAAGCTCCCGTGGGCTGATAATAGTAATCAGCGCCAATACCCTTGTTAAGGTTTGTTTTTACCGTACCACCCGAAAGCTCAGCGGCAGTAAAGGTAGTGAAGGCATTTGCTTGTGTGCCGTTTTTGCAATACGTAGCACCGCTCACTGCAAGAGCGTGGTTGTTGCAAATATAGCTGCCGTCACCACCGGTTGCGTTGTTGTTAAAAAACAACTGATATACGACAGTGTCTGTACCGATTGCTGTAACTGTGCCTGCATTGTAGCAGTCCTTTATGTATGTTTTTGCGCCGCTAAAGTATGCAACGATACCGCACGCACGTTGAACAACGCCGTTGGTTCCGCCATTTACTTTTATTGTGCCTAAGTTATAGCAACGGAAAATGCCGTTACCGGTAGCACCTCCGAAGAAATAACCAACAATACCGCCCGCACCTTTGGTGGTATAGGTACTGTTTGCATCGTAGGTGGTTATATTGCCTGTATTGCCGCAATCGCTTATCATATAGTTATAACCGCTTGCTGCACTGTTGTTGGGAAGTCTTCCCGCTATGCCGCCTGCATTTGTGGTTGCTTCGATATTGCCGTAGTTATGGCAATCTTTTATGTATAGTGCGGTCGTTGTTCCTTGCTCTGTGCCTGAGCTGTCTGTGTACGTTGCAATGCCGCCGCCATAGATACCGCCGGATATAAAGTTTGTGGATGCATTTGTGTAATGAATATAGCCGTAGTTATCACATCCGCCTATACGCACAATGCCTGTTGCAGCGGCTATCATACCGGCCGCACGTGTGCCGGCACCCGATATTTCGCCGTAGTTAACGCAGTTTGTGATGCTGCAAACGTAGCTTGTAGTTGCGGCATCTAAGCCAAAGCGTCCAATCATACCGCCACTGTAGGTTTTGCTGTCAACTTTACCCTTGTTTACACAGCTGTCAATGGTCAGATAATTCCCTTGTACGTAACCAAACATACCGCCTGTTTGTGCTCCACCGTTTATATCTCCATAGTTAGCGCAGTTTCTGGCCGTTACGCTTGCGCCGTCTGCAACGTAGCCAACCAAACCACCCGTTGCAGTGCCGCCGTAAAGCTTTGCGTTAACGGTAATGTTTTCCAGCTTTACGTTGCCGCTACCGGCTATGGCTACTGCGCCGTTATTGCCGCTGGTGCCGTTAATTTCGCCGTTTATAGTTAGGTTTTTAACAGTACCGCTTATTTCGGTGAACATCGGAACGCTTGTTGTAACCGTATGTCCTCTGCCGTCTAAAACGCCGGTAAACTTTGCGGCATAGGATGCAGAAAGTACAATGTCTTCAGTAAGATAGTAGGTACCGTTTGCACTCATAGAGGTAAATTCTTCCGCAGAGCTTATAGGGGTAGAAGCGGTCTTGGTTCTCTTAGCAATAATTTCGTCAAAGGCGCTTTGCTGCTGGGCATTAAGGGTGCCTATGCTGTAGCCTTTTGCGGTAAAAGATTCTGTTGTCATAAGCGCTTTATTGCCGGGAAGAAAATGATAAGAGCCCTCTGCAACCGTAGTTGTCCCGTCTGTTGCGGTGGTTGTACCGTTGCCTGTTCCGTCAAGATAACACGAAGTAAGAGCCTCACTGGCGTATTGAGCCGTATTAAGAGTTATATAAAGCTTAGTATATGTACTGTTGCTCATATTAAAGCTCTTTGTGGTGTTGTTAACCGCATCGGCAGTTTCGCTGTAATAGTCAAAACGCTTTACAAGGGTGCCGTCTTCAGTGTAGCCTATACTACGAGCAGTACGGTCTATGGGGAATATCAAATCGGGGGAGATTATACCTGCGCCGTCATAAGCAATACCCTTTGCCCATTTGTCAGTATGGTAGGTTACCTCGGTACAGTCTTCATTCACTGTTACAAGGTATACGCTTTCGGTTGCAGAAATTTTCTCCAAGTTCTGATAGGACGCACTGTATGCAATGGGACAGAACGCTACGGTACCTGCAGGTACTACGTACACTCCATCTACTCTTGACATTTTCATCTGCGAGGATACGTCGGCCGCTTTTACAGATGAGCAAACAGAAGCAGATGCATCGGAATAGCTCCATATAATAAAGTCAAACAAATCCAAGGGTACGGAAGAAACGTTTATTATTTCAATTCCTTCGTAATGGTCGGTGCCGACAGTGTTTTTACAAACCTCTGTTATGTATATGGGATTACCGAAATACAGTGTTACACGCTCTACGTTGCTGTAAACACCGTTTTGGTACGCACAAAATTTAATAACCGTGTCTTCCGTAACGGAAATAACGCCGCCGTAAAGCTTACGTGTATCGGAGTCTATGGGGTTACTGTTGTCTGTGGTGTAGTATATAGCTCCGTTTCCGTTAAGTGTAACTATTTGGGTCCCTTCATAGATACCTGTGTTGTGCGAGCAGAGAGGCGCAGTTGCTTTGTTTATAGCATAGGTAGCTATAACCGGTAAGTGGTCGGAAGCAATTCTAAGCTCACCGGAGCCATTACCAACTTCATAGCCTATCGGGGTAAGAGACTCGCTGCTGTAAAAAATATGGTCGATAGGCATATTGGGTGCTCTTGTAAAAGAGGAGTTGGTTATGTTGTTCATCGAATACTCATATCTTATAAAGCTATCGTTTGCGTAAATTGTATCCGAAAGCTTTGTTAAAATATGTTTATAAGAAGGGTCGTTGCTTCTCATATTAAAGTCACCTGTATAGACAACGGGGATGTTACCGTATACAGCGTAGACCTTTTCCATAACATCAAGGCATTCAGCCGCATTGGAAAGTCTTGCTTCAATAGCGTCCTCTGCAGTGTAATTAGTGTATGTATCCAGCGCAAGTGCAAAGTGGGTGTTCATTGCAAGAATGTAGCTACCGCTTTGCTTGTCCTTGAAAACAGCCCAAGACATACCTTTTGTGCCGCTGTAGGCGGCTTTTTGCGCTGCTGTCATCCCAATAATGTTATAGCTTTTTTTAAATAGCAAGGCACCGTGCCCCATATTGTTGTTTGCCGTGGTGTTGCTTTGAAGCGTTAGCCTGTTTTTATTGTACATTATAGGCACCAAAGTCAGAACGTTTGAAACTGTGGTGTCTGTTCTGTATTCGTCTACTACAGCGTAGCCTGCATCACTTGCAAGCATACTTGTAACGCCGGTTTTATTAGCGGCTGCACGTTCTTGGAACCCGACGATATCAGGATGAAAGCCGGCAACAACGTTGTACATATGAGTTGTACGGTTAAGACCGTCACTGAGAGCAGCGGTCGATTGGTTTTCGAATAGTGTGTTGAAGGACATAACCTTAATAGTGTCGCCATTGTCGGTGCTTTGAGGAGGTTGATAGGTTACACTGTCCTTGGTTACACCTGTGGGGATATCCCCAAGACCGGTATAAACCATAAAATCATCCATATACGCTTTTATTTTTGCAGTGGTTTTTAGACCGATAGCAGAAGCGTATTGCTGGGTAGAAAGAAACAATTCTTTGTATTTTGCAATAGGGGCAGAAACCTTTGTACCGTTAATATACACGGTAGCACCCTTGTCAATATCAACAGCTATTCTTATTGTAACTTCCTTGCCAACCATAGGATAGTCGGTGCTTGAAGAAGCGTTTGCGCTTGCCGCCTTAACACCAAAAAGCTTGTAAGAGATAGAACTTGTACCTGTTGCGGGCATATATAAGCTGCTTGTAGAATCGTCAATACTGTACCAGCTATAAGCACGTACTTGGTTATTACCGTAGCCTGCTACACGAAGATGTACGGTGTTGTAGCTTTTATATCCGTTGTAGTTATAAATAAGGCAGGAATATTTTGTATAGTCTGTTGCTGCAGCATATTTAAGCTTGTAGGAAATTGTGTAGTCACTCTTTGCAACCTCGCTCATAGCTGCATCATCTAGTATGGTAACGTAAGAGTCGGACGTTGTGGTGCTGCCCGTAGTATCACAAAGCAGTTTGCCACCGCTTATGGAGTAGCTTACGTTGTTGGTTCGTAATTCCTCTGCAAGTTCCCATCCAAGGGTAGACAAAACTTGATTTTTATTAGAATTATCAGCATAGTTAAAATCCTCGTAATAAATAACCGTGCCGTTTGGCAAATTCCCCGCAGAACCGGTTACTGTTGGCATTATACCGTAGGGAAGAATACCAACTAAAAGGGCTGTTACTAACAGTATGGAAAACATCTTTTTTAACATAAAACTATCCTCCTTGCACAACTATTTTGTGTATTATTTATAATAACATAAAGTTTTACATTTTACAAGTTGTTTTGTGTAAAATATTCCTTATCAGTTTCTTTATTCCAAAAAACGGAGATATATGACTACCGATATCTATGATGCAAAAAAATCAAAATAGGGGAGTGTAGGCATAAAAAAGCAGCCTCATCAAGTTAATGATGAGACTGTGTGAAATTGCTCCTAAGAGAATATTCAGTTTTGTACTAAAACAGTTATTGGCTTAAATCTTATCCCTTGATAGCAGCCTGTGCAGCAATGTGCAAAAGAGGGAAATATTAGTTGAACAGATTCCCTAAAATACCGTCAAGTGTGCAGGTAATTTCATCCTCACTAAACATATAGCCTGCAATTTCATCATCATAATATTTAGCGCAACCGATAAAGTTATTTGAAATTGCAAGAGTTTCATCAAGCACTGTGAAAACATATCCGCAATAAATAAATTCATCTCCCGTTTTTAATCCTGCAGTTGCAACTCCATCAATATCAAGCGCAACACGAATATGGGTGTTGGCTTCGCCACGCTCACAGTACATATCATCTTCTGTGTAATTGCCTTCTGCGTAAGCGATGTAGTAGTCATCGTCAGGGTCAACATCTGAAAGCCACCAACAAATTCCAGAATCTGCATCAGGCATTTGTTCTTCAAATTTTTGCAGTTCCTCTCTGGTCATCAAACGATAACCTTTTACATTCAAGTTAAATTCGGCAATAGTTCCAATCATTTTTTCACCTCATTTATAATTGTTATCGCTTTTACGATACAATCTTATTATACACCCTACATTGTACCGAATTTGGTACAATGTAATGTGTTTGTCTTATTTTAGCACTTTTTCTTCCCAAAGTCAACTAATTTTGTTAATGACAAAATCCCCCTGCCGATTTCTCAGCAGGGGGATATTTCACCTTATAAATCTAATTACTTAGATTCTTTGATAGCAGCCTGTGGTGCTATCCGCAAAAGAGGGAAATTAAATGGTGCCGTTGTATAGAGTGTTCGATAAGAATGCCATAGTGTGAGTTCGTGTAATAGAATTCATTGATGTTGGATTACTTAACTGAGCATTTTTATTTATAAAAAAATACTCCTGCCAATTCGTGCTGTTTATATTGACGTATGGACTGTTTGGTGCATAATTTTGCGC
>JAZSLS010000161.1:0-37230 GCA_045535465.1 Eubacteriales bacterium | reverse complement strand
AGTTATTCTAAAGTAGAAAATTCAGGGAGAACACCCCTGAATTTTCTGCATTTTATATATTTTTTCGTTCAAAACGAACCTCGGCTCACAGTACTCCGGGGTCCCCACAAAAATGTATTTTTGTGGGGTGGTAATACAGTTCTCGCCTCGGTTCGTTTCGTCTGCGCTCTTTCTCAGCACTCTGCCGGCTTGATGACAAGGTTTGTCATCAAGCTGGGTGTTGCGGATGAAACCGCAACACCCCAAGTGTTTAATAATTGGTTACGGGCAAAAACTGAACGGCGGCAAGCTTTACACCGCAACCGTTAAGAGCAGCACCTGCAGCAGGGGTAAGCCTTAAGCCAAGCCCGTCCTTGGTCTTGCAAAGGGCACTGTCGGCAAAAAGCACGGCGGTACTGCCTGCACCTACGGTAACGGGCTTGGTGTCTGCCTTGCCTACAAAGTCACCTGAGGTAAGGGAAACGTCAACGTCGGCGCTGCCGCCTTCGTTGTTGATAACGAAAAAGCCCTTGCCGTCAGCCGCCTCAATGGGAGCGTAAAAATCCTCAGATGCGCCTGCGGCACTGTTGGTGGGGGTAGTATATTCCTCCATAATGGTGGGAACGGAGCCGGTTTTTACCGTAGTAAGCTTTATAGTGGTAGCCATAGTTTAATCTCCTTTCAGGGTGTTATATGTTGTTAGCGCCGTCGGAAACGGGACAAGCCACAAGCTCCTCAGGACGGATAACCTTAGCGCCGAAAACAATTCTGCCTCTTACGGCGGTATCAAAACTGTCCTCAAGTCTGTCAATAACCTGAGTTTCAAGTACCTGCTCAGCATAGGCAATTGCGCTGTAAGAGCCTGCAAGCATAACGGTGTTACCGTCCTTGTCGGTGCTTAGGTGGTTGGAAACGTAAATATCACAGCCAAGCTCATCGGTAAAGCCTGTGGAGCCCGTACCGTTTACACCCTCGTTAACGGAAAACTTAATGCCCGCAAGAAGAAGCTTTGTTTTTACAAAGGGAGGCACTACTATCCATATTCTGCCGTCGGGCACGTTCTTTTCCTCCAGCCTCTGCTTCATTTCGGCTATGGTCTGAAGTACGTTTGCAGGGGTAGCCTCCACGGCGTCAAAGGAACAAGCCGCTTCGGGATAAAGACCGAATACGTAGCTGTCTACCTGGCTTTTAAGGTTGTAGGATGCTCTCTTAGTCTGGCTGTCCTTAAGACCGACGCTGCTTCTAAGCTCCTCAATGTCCTTGACCTTAAAGGAAAAAGCCTTGTCCTGGTCTATATAAAGGGTTGTAGCCGCATCGTCAATATCCTCATAGGTTACCGTACCGGTGTAGTCGTATACGGAAGGCTCGGAAAGACCTATAAAGGTCACGCTGTCACCGGCATTTTTGATGTCACCCGTAAAATCGGTACAGCAAACGGTGTTTGCAAGAAGGTTATCCTCGTTGGTGCGGAGTATCTCCGCCGCTATAATTTTTTCAATGCTGTTGTAGTTAGACATATCTTTCCCTTTCTTTAGTTAATTTTCCATTTTCCTATGGAACGAAGTATACGGCCAAAGTTCTTTTTTACCGCAGAAGGTGACATAGCCTCCACCTCTTCCATACTTATCTCGCCTTCGTCGGCGTTTTCGCCCAAGGGTGGAGGGGATGCCTCCGTATTCCTGGCGTTTATCCCTTCAGCGTAGCGTGCTTTATCACCGTCGGTAACGGCGTAAAGGGCATAGGCGTAGCTTAAAGGGATGCCCTTTTCCATATCAGCCCAAACGCTTTCGGGTATGCTCTCTGCCTCAACGTCGGGGAAAAGCTTTCTAAAACGCTTTATCTCCTCATTAAGAAGGCCGTCCTTTTCTTCCTTTCTGCGTTCTGCTCTAAGTGCTGCTTTTTCATTCCTTGCGTTTTTTACAAGGCTTGCCGCATCCTCGGGCAGCGCTTCCAGACTTTGTTCAAGCTTTGCTCCGTTTTGCTCCTCAAGAGCACGTATAAGCTCTTCGGGGCTTACACCCGCATCCTCTGCGATGTCGCATATCGCTTCGTAAATTTGCTCCTTTGTCATAGCTCTCCTTTCTCTGCTTTTGCATCTTGTGCGCTTGCTTTAATTTCCTCAAGCAGCTCTTCCTTTTTGGGAATAAGCTTGTCGGGGATACGTTCAAGATACTGTGCCATAGTGATATTGCCTGATTGTAAGAGGGAGTTAAGAGTGTTAAGGGTGGCAATCTCAGACCAGTATCCTGCGTTGCCCGCTTCCACCCGGCAGTCAAACAGACAGTTTTTGTATTTGCTTACGGGTACCGCTTTGTAGCCGTTCCCGTCTGCTTCAACCAATCGTAGGTCGTCGTAGTAGGCAAAAACAAAGTCCAGCCATATAAGGCCAATCTCCTCTGCAAAGGTGTAAAGAGAACGCCTTGTGTTTTCAAGCGGCAGGGTAGATGCCTGCTGCAACGCCATAATTGCCGAGGTGTTTGTGGGGTCAACGTCACCAAGCGCTGTGTCCGTAGCACCCATAAACTCCTTGGTGTGGCTGATGGCAAGACTTAGCACCTCCAGCATACCGGATTGCATTTGACCTGCGGGAAGCACCTTTGCAACGCTTTCCACACTGCCGTTTACCGCAATGGCCTCGCCCACTCGGTTGGTCCAGTTGTCAATAATGGTGGAGTCGTAAACCACCTTGGAAAAGGCGGTATCCATCATATGCTTCATTGCCATAGCAAAGCCCTTGTTGATAAACACTTGGTTTTCAACCAAACCCGTGGCGGCGGCAACACCGTGCCAGGAGTTTTTAACGGGTGTCCAGTTCATAAAGCAAAGGGGATACATAGTAAGCGGAGTTGCCGTTTCGGGACATATTACGGCATTTTTAACTGACTTGCGGTAGCAGACCTTTCCGTTTTCGTCCTTCCACAGCTTTACAAGCACCGTACACTTAGTTCCCTCAGGCTCTTTCGCCGCAAGGTCACCGCTTTGGTAAGAGGTTTCGTCGTCGGCAACAATCTTCTTTATTTCCTCCTCGGATACCCCGTTTTTCTTTGCTGCCTTTATCAAGGCGTCGATTGGCTCACGGGAGGAGATAAGAATATAGGGCTGGGACTGCACGTTTTTGCTGTTGGGATTTGCAAAAAACACGTTAGTGTTATCCACCAGCACGGTACGGAAATCTCCCGTAAAGGGCTGACCTGTCTTTACACCGGGCTCCCAATAGGTGTAGGCTATCGCATCGCCGCTAAGGGCGGCATCCGTCAAAGCGTCGGAAAGCAGGTCGTTAAGCTTCATCTTTTCCGCCTTGGTGCTGATTATTGTATTTAAGCATTCGGTAATGGCTTCGGCATCCTCCTTGCTGACAACGCCTTTATTACCGAAGGGCGAGGCATAAGAAAAACGCATCGTGGTACGGTTTTGCATTACGTTGCTTACGTAATAACCTATGATGCGCTTGAATATATTAAAAACGGGCTTTGGAAGTCCGTCTGCGTTTACTCCCTGCCATTGGTCGCCACGGTAAAATCTTTCGTTGCGGTTAACGGTGGAGTATAGGTCAATGGAATGATTGTACTCTCTGCCTTTCTCAAACAAAGCCCAATCTTCGCTTAGTTCGTTTTTTCTTTTTTTAAGCATAAGCTCTCCTTTTGTATCAGTAGTCTATAATGCTTTTTCCTTTTCTCGTTTCAGGCGTCTTTCCTTCAAAGCTGTAAATAAACGAAGGCTCTTTTTTTACACTTATCACGGTTTTCGGAGCTCTTGACATTAAGGCATAGCGCAAAGCCTCCGGTGCGTGAGTTATCTCGTGAGGGGTGTCTGCCGCATCCTCCCGTACGTTTTCGTCAAAGCGTAAAAGCGGTAAGCATCGCAGCAGATTTTCGCAGGTGTCAAAAATACATATCCCGCTTTTTCCGTCCTTGCCGTCACGCAGATATTCACGCACCACTCTCCAGCCCGTAATGCGGCTGTTGTCGGCTTTTTTTAGACCGCAAAGCCCTGCGCTGTTCATAATCTCCGCTCCGCTTTTACCGCTTTCCTGCCTTCTGTTCCAAAGGTCGGGAGAGGCAACCGTATAGCGTATGCTTTCACCGTGCTCGGTCATAGCTCGTATGCGCTCTGCTGCCTCTGACAGTAAAAGCCCCGATTCGTAAAGCTCTCTGTATACAAATATACGACCTTCGGGGTTAACTGCAAGCCATAGGCAGGCGGTCATATCCAAGCCGTAGTCAAGGGCGCAAAATCTTTGCCAGCCTGCGGGAATAGGGAAGGGGCGGCAAGCGTGAACGTCAGAGCAAAACTCAGGGAAAAAAGCACCCTCAAAGCTGTCCCAATCACCGTACAGCATAGCGGCACGGCGTTTTTCGGGCAGCGCCTTAAGAGTTTCCACGTATTCAGGGTTGTGCTTCATCATATAATCGTTGTCAAATACCAGCGACTTGATAAAGGCGTAGTTTTCCGCTTTTTCGTTCCCTCGGTACTTTTTATCCACAAACAGGCGTTTAAACCAATCGTGTCCCACGCCGCCGGGATTTGCGGTAAGCAGCATACGAGGCTTGTAGGGCTTTTGCATATTGCCCGACGCTCTGTTACATTCCGTAAGGCATTGGTACTGAAAATAGGTAAAATGGGTCGCCTCCTCCAAGCCTATGACCTCGTATGATTGTCCCTGGTATTGCAAAACGTCGCTTTCAGCGTCGCAATATCCAAGCTTTATACGGCTTCCGCAAGGAAACCTGAACTCCTTTTGCACCTCACGGTATTCCGCCACCCCGCTAAGAAGCTTTTGCAAGGGGAGAATGTGGTTTTCTCTAAGCTCACCCAAGGTACGCCTAAGCAACAAGATATTTATACCGGGGTGGGAAAGCGCCAAAAGCACCATCTTCATACGCATAGCCCAGCTTTTTCCGCCGCCTCTTGCGCCGCCGTAAGCGGTATATCTGGCGGTGGAGGTAAAAAACTGCCTTTGCTTTTCGTTGGGGGATATTATTATCTCTGCCATATCAGTCCGTCCAGCCCTTGGCAACACCCTTTATAATAACGGTGTTTTCCGCAGCGCTTTCCTCCTGCTTGTCCTTGTAGCCGTGGTTGTTTTTAAGGTCAAAGGAAAGCACTGCGGCAGGTAGTTTTCCTCGGAAGGCAAGCTGCTTTTTTATTTTGGCAATGCGGTTTCTTGCCTTTCTCAGTTCAAATCCGTAGGCGGAGCCCTTTTCCATAGCAAAAAGCCCTTCACGGGTGGTGCCGAGATAATCGGCAAGGGACTCCACGTCTGCAACCTCCTCGGGGTTATTTGCAAGAAAAGTATCAAAGTAGTCTTTTATTTTTTCCGCACATTCCGCAGAGGATAAAAAATCCGCCTCTTCAGGCGGTGTTCGCTTTTTCATTTTGCCCTCCCTTCTCGTTTTTTCGCATAGCTTTTCCTTACACCCTCATTATAACCCCGACTGTCTGCATTTGTCGTCCCGTTTTTGTCCCGTTTTTTTCTCACTTGACGAAAAGAGTGTTATGGGTTATAATATCTATTGCAAAAAGGAGGGCAAGGAAAATGGATAAAATAAAGGGAATTATAAAAAAACTGTGGAACTTTGCTTTCCATACCGAGGCAGGTCTGTACCTTGTTTTCGGCGTGCTTACCACCGTGGTATCCTTTGCGGTCTTTTGCGTTTTTGAGTTTGCAGGCGCAAATTATATGGTATCAACGGTGTTTAAAAACGTGGCGGGTATCTTGTTTGCCTACTTCACTAACCGAGGCATAGTTTTTGGCAGTAAAGCTACGGGAGGTCAAAAAGCGGCGGAGTTTTTTAAATTTGTTTCCTCCCGTCTTCTTACCTTCGGGTTTGATATGTTGTTTATGTTCCTTATGGTTGACCGACTTGGCGTTAACGATTTGATAGCAGGAGCTCTTTCAACTGTCATAGTAATTGTTCTAAACTACGTTTTAAGTAAGCTTTTTGTGTTTACAAAAAAATAAACCTGTTATATTTGCACAAAAACAAAGGTGCGTTTTTGTGCAAATGACAAAATGTTAAATTAACCCTTTACTGTTGGCTTAAATAGTGCTATAATGTCTAATGCCAATTTATGTACGCATACGGTAGTACATCCATCGGAGGTAGAAATGAAAAAAATTTTATGTTTGTTACTTGTTGCAATAATGGCTGTTACCAGCCTTGTTTCTTGCGGCTCTTCTTTGGAAGAGGGTGAAAAGGGCGCAATTATTAAAATGGGCCTTTCCACCATTCCCGATACCTTTGACCCCGCTGCGCATACCATCAGTGCAGACAGTGCAAAGGTTTACAGCCTTATTTATATGACTCTTACCACTCTTGACTCCAGCGGTAAGCTTTCCAAGGGTATGGCTTACGAGTGGGGCTATAAGTATGACGAAGTTTATAATGAAGACAAGATGTACTTTAAGCTTTATGAAACCGGTTGGAGCGATGGCAGACGTGTATCCACCAGTGACTTTATTTTTGCGTGGAACCGTATTCTCTCTCCCGAAAGCAACAGTCCCTACGCTTCTCTTCTTTATCCCATCAAGAATGCAAAGCTTGTTAAGCTTGGCGAAATGACGGAGGATGACCTTGGTCTTGAGGCTGTTGATGATACCGAGCTTGAAATAACCTTTGAACCCGGTTACGTTAACGGTAACGGTAAGGAAGTTGCAAACCAGTTTGCAACCGTTCTTGCCAATGTTGCTTTTGCTCCTCTTCGTGAGGATAAGATGGACGAAGGCTGGACCTCTAAGTTCACCGTTGCAAGCGTTCTCAGTTGCGGCCCTTACTCTCTCCGTGGTTACTTCAACAGCGAAGAAGAAGGCAAGATAGAGCTTGAAAGAAATGAGTTTTACCGTCGTGATGCAGATGATAAGGACGAGGCTCTTGATAAGTTCGTTATCCCTTATAAGATTATAATTAACTACGATATAAGCAATGGCTACCTCGACAAGGCATCCGAGCAGTTTGATAACGGCGAGACCTTCTACCTTGGCGCATTCAATAAGGATACCTACAATAAGTATGCAGGTAAGCTTACCACTGCAAACAGCCTTTCCGGCTACGTTACCTATTTCAATACCGCAAACGACGTTCTTAAGGATGCAAAGGTAAGAAAGGCGCTTAGCATTGCTCTTGACAGAAACAAGATAGCTGAGATAGTAGGCTGCGGTGCAACCCCTGCAACCGGTTTTGTTCCCGCAGGCGTATTTGAAACTACAAAGGGTACCTCCTTCCGCACAGGTGACGTTTACAGTGCCGGCGCAAAGACTGAAGACGCTAAGAAGCTTCTTAAGGAAGCCGGCGTGTCCAAGGGCTCTTTCGTTATATCCTACGTTTATGATAATGGCGACGATACAAGTAAGCTTGTTGCAGAATATGCAAAGGGCGTTTGGGAAGCTCTTGGCTTTAAGGTTAGCCTTAACGAGCTTAAGTATTATACCGACAGTGATACCAAGGCAAAGATATACTCCGGCGTAAGAAGCGTTTTTGAAAAGGCAGACTTTGACGTTCTTTTGGTTGACTTCTCTATGAACTCCGTTGATGCGTCTGCATACCTTCTTCCCTTTGCTACCGACCTTAGCGGTAACACCGTTACCTATAATACTGTTGACGGCGCAGAGGTTCCTACTTCTGTTCACTTTACAGGCTTCTCCGACAAGGCTTATGACGAAATCGCAAACAAGGTAGTAAAGACCTCTAACCTTGCCGAAAAGGCAGAGCTTTTGCACCAGCTTGAAGCGCTTATTGCAGAAAAAGCTCCCGTAACTGCGCTTTGCTTCACCTCCAACTCCTACGTAGCATCCTCCAAGCTTTCCGGCTACGGCAGATACTACAACGGTGCTCCCACCTTCTTCAAGGTGGAGCTTAAAGGCTGGAGAGAAATCTATAAACAGATAGAAGCAGAAGAGCTTGCAGCAGCAGAGGCATAGTAAAATTAAATTTTAAAAGGCTTGTAAAAGAGCCGTAATGCAATAGAATTAAAGGGGATGAAGAAACATTCGTTTCTTCATCCCCTTTTTGCGTTTGTAAATTTTTACTGCAATGGCTTTATTACAGCACTTTTACATATTCACCGTAAACGTAACCGCGCACACCGTTTCTTTCGATAAGATACCAATCACCTTCTTGTGCTAAAAGCGTAAGACGGCTTCCGTTGGGGGCTTGCGCTATTACGTTGCTGTCAAGAGCGGGCTTATCCCTTATGTTAAGTCTGCCACCGCCCGTTACTACCTGACCTTCGCCTAATTCTGTGTTTTCGTTACGGAAAGGAACTCCCAAAAACTCTGCAACTGACATAGAAAGCGCCCTTGCAATACTTTGAAGATTGTTTCTAAGCCATTCGGCGTCCTCGGCGTTGTCGTGGTATCCAAGCTCCACCAAAACCGCAGGAGCTCTGGTTAACCTAAGCTCTGCAAAGTTTGTATTAGGAACGGTGCGAACACGGTCTGGGAGCGGATAAACCGTTTTAAGGTTTTTAGCTATTATGTCGGCAGCACGTTTCCCCGCAGAGCTTCCGCTGTAATAATAAACGTCTATTCCTCTTACGCTTCCTTGTGATGCGGCGGGCGCTGCGTTGGAATGTAAAGCAAGATGCAGGTCGTAGTTACCGGCGTTTGATTCGGCTATGGCGCCTCCAACTCTTTGCGAAGGGTCGTTTCTACCGTAGCTTATTCCGGAGGCACGCAGATAGGGCTCCATATCATCCGCCAAAAGGTTCATATAATATTCTTCGTTGCCCTGCCCATCGTAATACGGGTTATACTCTTGGGTGGAGGGACTTAAAAATACACTAGGCAAATAAAAAACCTCCTTTTACTGCATTATATGCATATTTTGCCTTAAACGTTCCGCATTAAAAAGTGTAATATTGACAAAATGCAGTGGAATGTGGTATAATGACAAGGCTAATAAATAGGCGTATCAGCGCCAATGAAATGAGGATAGTTATGAAAAAAGTACTGTGTATACTTCTTGTTACGGTAATGCTTATTCTTTCCGCTTGCGGCGGCAATAATGATAAAAGCTCTTCCGTATCAGGCGAAAGCTCCGTGGTGGACGTATCCGATATTATAAGTGATGTTGTTTCGGGCGAGATTCCCGAGGGCTTTATTAAGGTTCCCGATATCAGCGGTATGAATGCCGAGGACGCAAAGAAGGCTCTTAAGGACGCAGGCTTTACCGTTAAGGTGGATGAAAAGACAGACGAAAACATTCCCGAAGGAGAAGTTATAGGCATTGACCTTAAGGTAGGCGAGCTTTACAAAAAAGGCACCAGAGTGTGGATTTACGTTTCCGTAGGCAAGGGTGTTGCCGCTGAAACTCTTAATCCCAAGCCAAGCGCATTGGTTGCAAACCGTCCCGTTCTTGAGGTGGGCGCAAACTCTGACTACGTTCCCGTAAACTATAAGTTTATGAAGGCTTGCTGGCTTTCTCAGTTCGATATGAAGGAAGTTTATCAAAACGGCGGTCTCCAGCGTGAGGAGGCTGATTTCCGTGATATGATATCTAAGCTTTTTGCCGCTATATGGGAAAGAGGCATAAATACCATTTTCGTACAGCTTCGTCCCAACGGTGACAGCTTTTATCCCTCTGCATACTATTGCCCCTCTGAATACGTAACAGGCTCTTGCGCTATTGATTTTGCGTATGACCCTCTTGCTATTATGGTTGAAGAGGCGCACGAGGTTGGTCTTAGTATTCACGGTTGGATAAACCCTCTTCGTTGTATGGACCAAAGCAAAGTTAAGTTTATTAATATAACCTACGGCATCCGTCAGTTTGTGCAGGAGCATATGGGCGACTATCTTGTCAGAGAAGGCAACCTTCTTTATCTTAACCCCGGCAGAGAAGAAGCTAGACAGCTTATTGTTGACGGTGCTACCGAAATAGTAAGATATTACGACGTTGACGGCGTACATATAGACGACTATTTCTATCCTACCAGAGAAGAAAGATTTGACTCAATTTCTTTTAAGGCACAGGATGATTATGACGACCTTTCCAGATACCGTTTTGATAACATTAATAAGCTGGTTGCGGCTCTTTACGCAGGCATAAAGGCGGAAAACCCCAAGGTTTTGTTTGGCGTATCTCCTGCAGGCAATCCGGGCGTTGTTTCTCAGGCTTATGCGGATTATAATACCTGGCTTACAAACGCCGGCTATCTTGATTACTTTGTACCTCAGCTTTATTGGGGTATGAACAACGGCAATATTTCCTTTGACACTATGTTTGACCGTTGGTCAAGCTATATCGGCGTTCCCGAAATTCGACTTATACCGGGTATGGATCTTAACAATGCGGTTTTGGGCTATACCAAGGACGAAAAAGCAACCTCCGAGTGGATAAACAGCCGTACCGTTCTAAGGTCTTGTCTTAACTACGCCTTGGCTTCGGGCAACTGTGAGGGTTACGCTCTGTTCTCGTTGAAGGCTCTTATTTCTCCCACAAGCTTTGAAGGCATTCCCAGCACCGAGGAGGAATTGAACAATTTCTTCGGCGTATCCGATAATTTTGATAACAAGCTAATGGACTAATAGACTAACAAATATCCCCCCGTAAACGGGGGGATATTTGTTAGTCTAAGGGTACGGATATTATATGCTCCTTACCATCTAAAATGATAGGAAAGCTTGTGTCTTTTCCGTCAATGGTAAGGGCATTTCCTTTTCTTGCGCTTATGCGAATCTTGCCAAAAAAGTCAAACTCGGCATCGTATTCCATACAAGGCTTAACAACAAGGCTTTTGTAAGCATCTGAAAACTTTACGCCCATAAACACCTCCAGCATAAGCTTGGCATACCAAGCTGCCGCCCCTGTGTAATGAGTCCAGCCTGCTCGGCCTGTCTGTCCTCTTGCGGTGTAGATGTCGGCGGCTATGGCATAGGGCTCTGCTTTATAGCGGGAAAACAGCAAAGGGTTTTCGGCACGCCAAAGAGGGTTAATTGCGTTTATGATAGCTGTGGCTTCCTCCTTCATACCGCAAAGCATAGCAGCGGCAGCAAACCAAAGGGCGGCGTGGGTATATTGTCCGCCGTTTTCCCTTACACCCTTTGCGTAGGCATTAATATATCCTGCGTATTCGGTATCTGCGCCAAAGGGTGGCGTAAACAGCTTAAGCAGCTTGTTTTCCTCGTCGTATAGCTGCCTGTAAGCGGTTTTCATTGCCTTAAGACTTTTTTCGCTATCAGCACCCGCAAAAACCGCAAATGCCTGACAAAGTATATCAATCTCGCAGGCGGCTCTGCCTCTTACTCCCAAAGGCCGTCCTTCGCCGTCGTAGGCACGTATATAGCGGTCTTTTTCAAAACAGTCCTCGCATTTACAAAGCATAGACCTCGCTTCTTCTTTGCATCTGGCCGCATACTCCGTGTCGCCTCTCCGTTTTGCCAAACCGGCAAAGCGCTTAAGGGCTATAACGTAAAGAAAGGCACTGAAAACGCTTTCCGCTTCTTTTCCCAGGTCAGAAAAAGCATCATTCCAGTCACAGCTTCCCATTAAAGGAAGCCCGTGCTTGCCATAGTTTTTGCCGTGCTCCAAGGCACGTACACAGTGCATATAAAGGCTTTCTTTATATGCGGTAGCCTCTGCGGCTTCGTAGCGTTCGTTTTCGGTAAGAGGTGTATCGGCTTTAAGGTAGGGTATCTCCACCCTTAAAACGTCCGTATCTCCCGTTATCCTCACGTATTCCGAGACGCAAATAGGCAACCACAAAAAGTCGTCACTGCACTTGGAGCGCACGCCGTATATTTTACCGTCCTTTTTATTTGGATGCCACCAATGCTGAACACCGCCATCGGTATACTGCCTTGCCGCCGCCCTGATAATATGGGTTCGTACCACACGGGGCATAGTGTATACAAGAAGCATACAATCCTGCAATTGGTCACGAAAGCCGTAGGCGCCGCTGCTTTGGTAAAAAGCTCCTCTGGCAAAAAATCGGCACGCCGCTGCAGTATATGGCGCAAAACGGCAAAGCATTTCTGCCGTATAACGGGGAAGAGTGACCACGCTTATGGGTAGCGTCATAGACAAAGCAAAGCGCCGTGCCTTTTCCTCCTCGGCTTTTGCTCCGCTTTTTGCAAAGCTGCTAAGCACCGCTGAGGCGCTTTTCGCATCGGGTGCCGCTCCCAACAAAAACGTTACTTCCTTGCCCTTGTGCCTTATGGCAAAAGCTTCATCCCCGTTAATCTCGCCGCCGTTAATACAAGCAATAAAGCCAACGCCCTTAAAGAAGTCGCTTTTTCCGTTTTCAAAGCCTATGGCTATCCCTTGCTTAAAGTCCACTCCACGGCGCACTATCGTATCGGCAGGGAAAGCGCCGTTACCCATAAGAGGCTTGACGTATATAGCGGCGTCCATCTCCTCTCCGTCATCAAAACAAAGACGCATAGCTTTAATAGGCAGCCTTTCGCATACGAATATGCGCAGGGTGTATTCTTTCCCCTCTATCCTTCCTCGGTAGAGGGCAACGCCTTCACCGTAGCTTACCGTAAGGGCGCAAGCAACCGCATCAAAAGCCTTTCCGTTTTTATAACAATACAAGGCTTCGCCCGTATCCGTACCGCCGTAGGGGTCACCTTCAAAGGCGGCAATGCGTTTTAGTGCAGAGTTGCCGCAAAAGCTGTAGCCAAGACTTCCGTGGCTTACTACCGAGCATAGGCTTTTTCCTGCCAAAACGTATGAGTAGGGCATATAGATAAGCTCGCTTTTGTCCACGGTAAAAATGCCGTTTTCGTAAGCGCCGCCAAAAACCTTAATGCCCTGTGTGGGCAAACAGCCTTCCTTTTTTCTGCATATCTCCATAGGTGCAAGGCAGGCTTTCCTCTCTCGGTCGCTCTCAAAGGGTGTGTCAAATAATTCGGTAAATATACAAGCGCCGTTTTTAAAAACCTCTACGGTTTCCTTATCGTTGCCGTCTGCAAAGAAAATACCGCCTCTTCTGCCTACGAAGTTTTCGCATCTTTCTTTTCGTATAAGCCTTTTAATCTCTGCCGTTATCGGTGACGAATATTTGTCTTCCTCCCGAACCAAAAACACAAGCTCTGTACGTTTGTTAAAGGCAGCAAGCCTTTTAAAAAAGCGTATATAAAAAAGTGCATCGGCAGAAGAAAACTCACGCACCCAAAGGGCAATAATGGGGAAGTCGTCCGAAAGCCCTCTTGCCCAAAGCTCCCCTCGGGAAACGCTTTTTTTCGGAAGCGTTTCTCTGCCGCAGTAAACAGCCTTAAGCAAGGGGTTTTCTTTTTCTCCGAAAACACTGCTTCCGCAAGGAACAGAGCTTCCTCGCCGTGATGCGTTAAGCCGTTCTATACATTCCTCTTTGCTGTGGGCTACCGATATGATAAGCCGTATTTCGCCGCCTCCCACGGGCGGTGTTTTTATAAGACAAAAGGGGCTTACGCAAACTCCCGTACTACCGTTGTATTTGGGCTTTAGCACGTCCTTCGGACTGTAAACAGAAAACGCCTCGTAGCTTTCCTTGTTCGTTTCAAAGTCAAACCTTAGCTTTTTTTCGGAAAGCCCCACTGCCATATACATAGGCTCTCTGCCGTCCCTGCTGTTTTTACAATAGATAAGGGCAGAGCTTTCTTTGTCGTAGGATGCGGTTATAAACAGCCTTGAAAAAGCGGGATGAGCGTAAAAGCTTTTATCCTCCGCAAGCTGAACGTCAAAGCTAAAAACTAAGCTGTAGCTTTTTGCGCCGTCGCTTTTTGTTTCGGCAACAAAACAGCCTGCTGCATCGGTATAGTATTTCACTCTTCCCGAAAACTCGCCCGATGAGCATATATGAGCTGAGTATCCGTCGGCACTTTCGAAAAAGTAGTTACCTTCGGCAAAACCGTAGGGTGCGGCACTGTAAACCTTGTTGCCTTGGCAAAACATTACGCAAAAGGAGTGAGCAGCAGAACGTGGCGTAAAATGCACCTCGTTAAGGCTTATGTCCCCCTTGGAAAAGCCCACGTGTCCTATGCTGTCAGCGGTTATGGTATTGCCCCCTCGGGATGAAAGGTGAAAAACAGGCAGCTTTGCATCGAATTCCGTAAGTCTGCCCGTGGTTTTTATACGCTTCCGTTTAGGGACGGCTTTAGCTTTGTATGCGGTATTGATGACAGCTCCAACGGGTATCTTCTCCTGCAACAGCTCGTAAAAGGCTTCTGTTTTGGGGTGGCTCATAAACCGCTTAACAAAAACGTTTTCAAAGCAAGCGTTGGCGCAGGCAATAAGGCTCATACCCATATGGTGCGCCATATAGCTTTGCACGGTACCTCCTCCCGTACAATCAACGGCTTCGTAAAGCCCGTAAGCTCCTCCATAGCCTTCCGCTTCATAGGCGGCAATTGTTTTCATAGCACCACTTGGAGATAAACACATACTAAGGTACACGGAGTAGGGCGAAAGCACCATTTCCTTCTCCTTGTGTCGGCATAAGGCAAGGCTTTGCACCCCGTGTGCCTTGTATTGGTAGTTCATTTCGGAATCAAAACAAAAATACCCGCTTTCAGAGCATCCCCAAAGCTTGCCGCAGGCAAAGCTTTTTTGTGCTTTAAGGGCAAACCGCAGGCTTTCGTAGGCAAAGCTGTCTTTATACAGCGGTAAAAAAAGCTGCGGCATAAAGTATTCAAAGGCAGTACCGGACCAGCTTGCCATACCTATAAAGCCGTGCCTTTCCACTATGGGTCTGGCAAGAGCACGCCAATGCTTAGGCGGCGCTTTGCCAAAAGCAAGGGCAAAGTAGGAGGTACTTCGTGCCTCGCTCATATATAGGTCGTAGCAAATGTCCGAAAGCCTTTTTTCTCTCTCGTCGTATCCTAAGGAAAAAAGGTTCCTCTCTGCGTTGTAAAGGACGGAAAAATCCGCCGCCTCGTATAGTGCCTCCGCCTGTTTTGCGCTGCTTTCTCTTCCGTTGCTGTAAAGGTGCCTTGCTAAGGCCACCAAACAAACGCAAAGGTTTCCGCTGTCCACTGTGGAAACGTAGCCGCCCAAGGGGCGTGTGCTTTTAAGGTCATACCAATTGTAAAGGTGCCCGTGCCATTTCTCCAATTGCGTTAGGGTGTCCAGGGTATTATCTATACGTTTGGTCGCTTCCTCGGCAGATATAAAACCAAAATCCTCTGCTGCAACCACCGACAAAAGGTAAAGCCCTATATTGGTGGGAGAGGTGCGCATAGCAACAGCTTCCGTAGGGGCAAGCTGAACGTTATCAGGGGGCAAGTGGGCGGTTTTTTCATTAACGCTGTCGCTAAAAAAGTTCCATATCGCCCTTGCCCTAAGCTTAATGCTTTTCTTTAAAGGCTCGGAAACCCCTGCCGCCTTCTTGGCAGGCTGTGATAAAAAGTTTGCATACACGGGGAATAAAAACCACAAAAGTCCTAAAAGCCTTGTCACCCAAAGCTCCGATACAAAAAAGAATACGCACCCTATTAAAACGGAAACAAACGCACTTTGGATAAAGTCCAAAATGCTTCCGCTTGCGTTCTTTTCGGCCTCTGCCGCTGTTACCCAGCTTAAAAGCTTTTTGCCTGTGGCAAGGCGAAAAAAGGCTTTAAGCATAGCGTCTGCGCTGAGGATTGCTTTGTGGCAAAGGGCGCAAAGCTCGTATACCAAAAGGCTTATGCTTTGTAGGGTTCCGCTTTTTACGGAAGAGAAAAAACGCCTGCATTTAAATTTTAAAGCAGCGGGCTCGGATATAAGTGTAAAAAACACGGGTGAGAGCAAATTAAGCAGAGCGAAAAGGCAAAGCCAAAGCCTGCCGTTTACGTTCCAAAAGCCTGCTGCGGTTAAGGCAACAATGGAAAAAACGGGGCAAAGATGCAAAAGCACGTTACGTATTATACGTACACTGCCCTTTACTCCTTGGGCGTAGCCTTTAAGCAAGGATAGGTTTTGGGCGTCACCTCTTATCCATCGGTGAAGTCTTGAGTAGTAGGCAAGCACGCTAAAAGGAACGTTATCCGTAAAGCAAAGGTCGGAAACGTATCGTGTGCGCAGAATATTCCCTTCGGGCATATCGTGGCTAAGAACTCTTCCTTTAGGCAAAACGCCTTCCAAAACGGTAGCATAGGCGGCAACGTCAATAATCCCTTTGCCGCAAAAAATTCCCTCGCCAAAAACGCTTTGCTCTCGGTTAAAAGCGCCGCTTTCATAAACCTCAATCCCTCCTGCTCCCGATATAAGGGAAGCAAAGGGGGTGCAGGTGCTGCTATCTAGAGAGGTTTGAACCATCGGCTGCAATATGCCGTAGCCTCGTATTATTTTGCCCTTTTCCGCTATCGGTCGATTTAAAGGATGTAACATCATACCGCTTAAAGCGGCTACACTTTCGGGCGGGATATTGGTATCTGCATCCAGCGTAAGCAAAAACTTTACGCCTCTTGCATCTATCCCATCTATTCGCAAAAAATCGCCTTCACCGTAGTGCAGATAATGCACAAGCTCCTCTATGGCGCCTCTTTTTCGCTCCTTGCCGTTCCACGTGTCACCTGTCGCTTTGGTTCTTTTTCTTATAAAAAGGCAAAACCTTTCGCCAAACTGTTGGTTAAGCACGTTTATACGACGGGCAGCCTCTTCTATTAAAGGCTCATCTTCAGTGGTGCGTTCGCTTTTTGCCTTAGGCAGATCCGCCAAAATGCCATAATACATTCCCTTTTGATAGTTTGCAAGGCAAAACCTCCTTATGGCATCAAAGCCTTTGCAGTCGTCCTCTAAAAGTGTAGTTATTACCGTGAGAGTAAGCTTTCCCTCGGGTAGGCTTTCGGCTTTTACGGCAGGGCAATGCTTTACCTTGGCTTTCACTGAAAAAACAAAATCCGCCGCAGACAGCGCCAAAGCTCCAAAAGGTATAATAAGCACTGCTACCCACCACGTAGGACAAAGCAAAAGGGCGGAAAAAAGTATAAAAGCAAAAATCAAGGTGGCGGTAAAGCAGTAAAGAAAAGGCCTTCTGCCCTCATCCACACCTAAAATTTTACCTACGCAAACATTCTCTTTGCGGGCTTTATCAAAGGCAAGCCTTAAGGCTTCGTTTTCCGTTTTTCCTTTTGCCTTTGCATATTTTCTTAAAGCCCTTCGGTAAGCCGCCTTGGTTTCGTCGGTCATATCCGTGTAAAGCTCTTCCTCTTCGCAAAGCAAGGCTTCTGCGGCGGAAAGGTTTGGATAAAGGGAGCTAAAATCGCTAACCTCTGCCTTTTTCATAGCTTTAAACGCTTGCAACAGACGTGCCATACCGTAGCTTTCGTTTTTTAAAGCCTTTTCGCATATAAGACCTGTTTCAATAAGTGCGGCGGCGTTTATCGCACCGCAAAGCATATCAAGCTCCCTGCTGTTAAGGTCGCAGTCCTTTAGGGCAAGGAGCAAAAGCTTTTTGTCAAAAACAAACTCTTCCTCTTTAAAAGCCGTCCATAGCCTTGTAAAAATACGAGGCGTTTCTTTTTCGCAGGGCAATCCTTCAAAATAAGGCAAAGCCGCCCGCAGCTCTTTAAGCTTTTTTCTGTAATAATAGGCGTTATCGTAAAGATGCACAAAGCACCCTTCGGCTCCCTCTACGGCACCAAGCTTTATGGCTGTCTCTATGCTTTTAGCCGCCTTTTTAACAGCTTCATTAAGCCCTTTTTGTCTTTTCATAAAAAATAAAGCCCTCCCTCGGTAAAAAAGCCTTTACGCTATTTTTTACCAAAAGGGAGGGTGTTATTCACAAATAGCTATTCTGCGTTAAATATCTTCTTCAAATAAGGAATAATAGCCTTTGCCATATACATAAAGCCCAAATCGTTGGGATGTGCACCGTCAACAGTGCAAAAGTCACGTTCATCACGGGGGAAAACTGTCTCACCGTCAATAAAGTATACGTTTTGGTCACCCTTTGCAAGGGCATCAAGATAGGTAGCCTTTATAATTTCACGGCGCTTATCGCTTTCCTCGCGTGTGGTGGTTTCAGGGCGAACACGTGACATAAATATAACAGGCATATCGGGATGCGCTTTTCTAAGTATCTCAAAGAAGGGCTTGTGGGTAGCCTCAAGATGCTCAGGGTTAGGTGCGTTATGGTCGTAGTCCATAACTACAACTGCAGGGTTAAGTGAAGCTATGAAGTGTGCTACCTCCGGCTCACCCTTGCCACTGCCCGAAAAGCCAAGATTATGAACGTCACAGTCCAGCATACGGCTTATGATAACGTCAAAGGAGTTACCCGAACGGGTAGCGCAACCGCCCTGTGTAACAGATGAACCGTAGAAAACAACCTTTCCGTAGGTATAATCCTCGGGGGGCAAAATAACGCTGTTTTCATCTATACCTATATAAAATTCCGAAAGCCCACCGTAAAGGGGAAGGGTAACGGTAATATCACGAAGCTCCTTGGTAAACTCCGCACCCTTGGGCATAACGTTTTCCCCGTCTTCAAACCAATCGTCATCCACACGTATAGGTGCGCACATTTTTATGGTGTAGGCATCCAAGCCCTTGCCAACTATAATATCACAGCCGGTAGAGCCCGAAAGGGGCATATGACGCATATAAAAGTTGTTAAGCCTTTTTGCTTTGATGGCAACAAAGGGTGAGTCCGTTCTAAAACGTATGCGTCCACCCGCCGTATGTCTGGAAAGAGTGGAAATGGAAGGGTTAATAGAGTCGGCAAGCTCCACGGGCATACGTGCAAAAATGCCTTCCTCGCCTGTGTGATGCAAGCCAAAAACCTTAGCATCGCTGGCGGTAAGCTCGTGCAGCTTTATGGTAGGAAACCTTTTTGTAAGTGCTTCGGAAGCGGCAAACCTTTTGTCAATCTGTTCAATTCTCAAGCTCATTTTTTTATTACCTCTCTCATATAAGGATTATGTATTCGTTCTTCGGACAGAGTACTGTCACCCTCGTGACCGGGGTAAACAGCGTAATCACCCGGCATATTGTAAAGCATACGGAGTGAAGCAGCCATTTTTTCGGCATCACCGCCATCAAAGTCCACTCTGCCGATACCGTTTTTAAAAAGAGTGTCACCGGTAAACAAAAGGTCGCCAAAACGGTAGCAAACCGACCCCTCCGAGTGACCGGGAGTGTGAATGACCTCAAAATCAAAGCCGCCAATGCTTACGTGGCTGTTGCCGTTACCAAACAGTACGTCTGCCTTTTTAAAGGGCCAAGGGCTATACCTTGCCCAAGCGGCAATAAGCTCCTTTTCCGCAAGCTTAACAGCGTCCTTTTCGTGAATACAAACTACTGTCTTCTCCGCTCTAAGCTCGTCAAGGGCAAGAATATGGTCAAAATGCCCGTGAGTAAGCAGTATAACCGCAGGATAAGCATCCATATCAAGCAGGGTGCTTTTAATGAGAATAGCGTCGTCACCCGGGTCGATAACTACCGCATTTCGGCTTTCGCCCTGCTTTATTATATAGCAATTTGTGGCAAGCTCACCTACAACCAATCTTTTAACTGTATAGTGCATTAACATCACCTCGTTTTTACATTATAGCACAAAGCTTCCCTTTGGGTAAATAGTTTTTTAAAATTTATGGAATAAAGTTTGGCATAATAGGGAAAATTACAGGTGAAACAAAAACGAAAGGTGGAAAAGCAAAATGACCGATAAGGAGCTTATGTACGTGGAGGATGCACTCTCCCACGCAAAGTTTTTACAAAACCAGTGTATGGAAAGCTCATCAAAGCTAATGGATACAGACCTCAAAAGCTTTGTAGACGAGCTTTCAACCAAGCATCAGCAGATATTCGGCAGTTTTTACAGCTTGCTTAAATAAGGAGGGGTAATTATGGACGACAAGACAATAATGGAAAATATGCTTTATGCGGTAAAAAGCACTTGTGACCTTTATCTCCACGGCGCCGTGGAATCATCCACGGGTAACGTTCACGGGGCCTTTGCTTGCGCCCTTGAGGAGGCGCTGGCGGTGCAAAACAGTATTTACAATAAGATGAGTGAAAAGGGCTGGTATCAAACCAAGCAGGCTACAAACCAGCAGCTACAGCAAACCGCTTCCAAATTTGCAGGTTAGCACACGGTAGCTTAATACTCAAGAAAAATGAGGCAGTCTCAAATCAATTGATTTGAAACTGCCTCGTTTGTTTAACCTGCGTAGGAGCAATTGTAGCCGGTATCAATTGTATTGGAAACAACAATCTGACCGTCAACTATGGCAAATATGTTCCAATACTCACCGTTGTTTGCTGAATCGGTAGGTACGTGGAAGTCAGCCAAAAGCTTGTTGCCCTGATGGATAGTAACACGTGCGCCGGAGTTCATAAAGGTTCCGCCTTCATCAAAGCAGCGTACGTAGTAATAATATGGCTTATCGGAAATAGCGGTAAGCGTGATATGCTCGGGGCCGTAGCTGTCAATGTCGTCACAGTCAAGACGGCAAACGGCTACGTCGCCATCCATTACAGGCTCTAAAACATCATAATTAGGGGTGTAGTCACGATGCTCGGAGCGGTGGTAGTCAACGTGGAAAGAGTTGCCGTTGGTTAAATGACCACGAACGTGAGAGTCAAGGTCCTTAGGTTCTTCATCCCAAGTAAGGGTAATAAGGAATTCATCACCGTCAACCACAGGGGTAATGGTACCGTTTTGGTTTTCGGTAGCGCCTTCCTGAACTATAATGTTAAAGTAACAATCAACAAAGCCATCCTTGCTTGCCTTAAGAGTGTAGTTGCCCAAAGGAAGCTCTAAGGAGTAGCCGCCCATACTGGAGGTAACGGCGCTTGCAACCTTATCGGTAGTACCGTAGTTGTTCCAGTTGTTGTAAATGGTAATATCAACGCCTACCTCGCCAACGCCTGTAAGAGCGTGCTTGATAGTACCTGCGGCAAAGCCTGTGCTGTCTTCGTCACCCTCTATCATAAGGAAGGTCTCGTTATAGGAAGTAACGTAGCTGATAACAGTAGTGAAATAAGAGAAGCTAATGTAGCCGTCTGCGGAGATGTTAAGGCGGTATTCGCCTATGGGAAGCTCTACGGAATAATCGCCCTTGCTGTCGGAAAGAATGGTAGCGGTAAGGGTGTCGCCGGAGAACACTTCGATTTTAGCATTTGTAATGGCTGTGGAGCGGTCAGAGGCCTCGCATACCTTGCCCGCAAGAATACCTACGGGAGAAAGAAGTCTGTACTCAGCATCGTTAGCGTAAAGAGTAAGCACTGCGGGGTCGCCTGCTTCTTCTATCCAACCCATAAATACTCTAAACTTGTACCACCAATTTCTCTTGATAGTGGTATCTACCTCGCCTATTTCGTCCTTTGCTTCGTCAAGTGCGGCGGTAACGGTTTTAGTGCCAAGGTCTGTGCTTTCAACCTCGGTTAAAGACTCAAACAACGCCTTTGAAATATCTCTGTTATAGGATACGTACACCGAGTTTTCGTAGCCGTAGTATGCTGCAGCGCCGTAGTCAAGGAAAACGTCGGCAAGGTACTTGTCGTCGGCAGTGCGGCAACAGCCCATAAATATCAAAGCGTCGTCAAAATCGCCTTCTTCGTAGTACTTTTCGAAGAAATAAGGGGTAACGCCAAGTCTGCCGCTGCTGAGGACAATAATTCCGGGCTTAGAGCCAATCATATCAGCACGGTATTTGGAAAGACCTGTGTAAGCCTCGCCTGTTCCGATGTAGGAATGGTAATAGGCGGAGTAGCCGCCGTGACCGTCCCATATAATAACGTCGTATTGGTCCAGGGTTTTCAAAAATTCAATATCAACGTCCTCTTCATTCACGTCGGTAACGTTTTCGTAGCCGTAAAGCTTGCCTATGCTTTCTGCCGCTTTATCAAAAACGGTGGTGTTAAGCTCGCCGGCATAAGGCTGTATGCTTATAACCTTTTTGTCGGCAAAGTTACCAAAGTCGTCTTTGTCGCCAAAACCGGTGCCGCCGTAGGTCTGTGTTTCTTTTTCAAGGTCAAAAACGTAAACATAGGTAAGACCGGTGAATACTGCGGTTATAGTGCCCTGTTCTTCGGTAAACTCGGTAATTGTGCCTGCTTCTTTAAGGCCGTTGAAGTGAGCAATAACCTTGTCGTAAATAACCTTTGCTGCGCTTTCCTTTTCTTCTTCGGTAGCGTCGTGGTTAAACTCATCTTCAATGCTTTGAAGAGCTGCATCGGTGGCTTCAATATCATCAGCCGCACCGTCTACGTCTTCATTACTGTAAAAGTAAAGAGTTATAATGTCACTAAAGATTTCGCCTACGCCTGCCTTGTAATCCTCGGAAACGGTCTTATCGCCTTTAGAGCTGCTTGCAACAGTGCAGGTAAAAATACCGTCATCAGCGGCAGCGTCGCCGTGTTCGCCCTTGTCGTTAAAACTACCGATAATTTCCTCTCCGAGCAGGAGGTTGATGCGGGAGTCGGCAGTATAGCCCTCCACCTTAGCGGTAAAAACGGCAGTATTGTCGGTGTCGCTAAGGAAATAGCGCTCGTCAACGTTAAACTCGGTAAAGCCTAAAACGGCATCTGTGCTTGCATCGCCTGACCCCTCTTCGGAGGAGGCGTCGGAGGAAATTTCATCGTCGGAGGGCTTTAAAAAGTCAAACCATCCAAGCTTGTAAGCGCCAAAAACGCTGCCCACAAGAATAGCAAACACAAGGAAGATTATAAGTATAATAAGCCAAACCTTACTTTTTTTCTTCTTTTCGGGAGGAGCTTGCTCAGCGGGGGGATTAGGCTTTGGAGGAGGAGAAACACGTCTTGTTGTTTCGTAGTCGTCGGGTACTCCGTCCTGAGTGGTTTCTCCCGAGGGGTGAAACTTATCAGCCTTCATATGCACCTCGCCTGCAGGCGGAGGAACGGGAGTGGGGGGAGTCACGGGAGCGCTTTCCTTAAGGTTAGAACCGCAATTAGGACAGAATATACAGTTGTCTGGAAGCTGTGTTCCGCACTTGTTGCATTCAATCATAATCTAAAACTCCTTTATTTAAACTTGTTTTATTTTTTTGTAATTATACTATTTCGTCCTCGGCGTCTTGTGTTTTTTGTTCTTCATTACGTTTGCAAGAACATTTTTTAGGCTTTATAAATGAAAGCACTATACACAGCACCGCAAAGGGAATAGGGGCTAGTGTAAGCTTAAGCCATTGCCTTTTTTCTGCTGTGACGTTTGCCAAATAGTCTTCCTCGCCGTCAGCGCAGTATTCCAACTCGTAAAACCTCCAGCTTAGCTTTTCTGCGCCCTGGATACCCAAGGTTTTTTGCCTGCTTTGTTCAAAAGCCGCAGCACGCTCCTTATCAAGAGCAATAGCTTTTACATATGCGGATACGGAAAAGCTGTTGCCTGTGTCTCCTGCCAAGTTTTCCTCTTGGTCGTGCAAAGCCACACGGTTGAAAAGGTCGTGGTGGCTGTTGTCAACGGAAAAAGTAAAAACGTAGGACCTGCCGCCGTCTGCTTCCACCAAAGCAAGGGTGTGATAGACGTGAACGTGTTCTTTCTCAAGAAAAATGCCTTCGCCGCTTTTACGGGGAGCACCCTTTTCCTTGGCATCGCCTTCATACATAAAAATACCCGACAGCTTTAGATTTTCAATACGGTAAACAACGCCCTCTTTGATATCGGCAGGGCTTTCAAGGCTATCCAGCCTGACAGGAGAGGGCACAGGACGCAAAACGTAGGCAGAGGATAGCGCACTGACAAGCAAAAGCAAAGCGCCGACAGCAAAAAAGACAATTCTTTTTACAAAAAAAGTGCCGCTTTCGTTGCTGTCACCTTCGTTGCGTTCGGGTGCAAATGCCGCCTCTTCGTTCATAATAAACTCCTGCATATATAATAAGAATAATTTAACACATAAAACAAAAACTGTCAAGAGAAAACTACAGAGCGAAGACAAACTCGCTCTTTACGTGCCCTGAGGAAACAAGAACCAATAAATACAGAATACCTCTCGTAGTGTACGAGAGGCATTTTAGCGTTGAAGTGTTGTATTTTTATTATGTTCAGGGCACTTTCACGAAAAACTTCGCTGTCGTAGGTCACTACGCCGACACTCGTTTTTCGTGAAAAATAGCTTCATTTCTCTCACCCTGTAACAGTCTGCAGACTTTGTCTACAAACTAAAGAGACGGTGCGTGACACCGTCTCTCGTTTGAAAAAACAAATTTACTTAAACTTGCGCTTTCTTGCAGCTTCAGACTTCTTCTTGCGTCTTACGCTGGGCTTTTCATAATGCTCTCTCTTACGAAGTTCAGCCTGAACACCGCTTCTGAGATAGCTTCTCTTAAATCTACGGAGTGCGCTGTCAATAGATTCGTTTTCCTTAACTTTAATCTCTGCCATAATATATTTCCCTCCCTTCGACGTTGCAAAGGGTAAATCCCTCAAAAATTACTTAAATAGTATAACAGTACAATCGACATTTGTCAACTGTTTTTTACTTATTTACCTAAAGCTTTTTTTGCAGTTGCAACAAGGGAAGCAAAAGCGTCCTTGTCGGAAACAGCAAGCTCAGCAAGCATCTTTCTGTTAAGCTCGATGTTTGCCTTCTTAAGACCGTTGATGAACTGAGAATAGTTGATACCTTCGATCTTAGCCTGAGCAGAAATTCTGGTTATCCAAAGTCTTCTAAAGTCTCTCTTCTTCTGCTTTCTGCCTGCAAAAGCATAGTTACCGCTCTTCATAACGGCCTGTTTAGCCATCTTAAAGTGCTTACTCTTACTGCCCCAATAGCCTTTTGCCAGTTTAAGAATCTTATTTCTTCTCTTTCTGGTCATCATTGCGCCTTTTACTCTAGCCATCTATGTGTTCCTCCCAATCAATCAAATTTCTTAGTCGTAAGGCATCATCTTCTTGAGATGTGCTGCGTTGCCGGAAGCTACGTAGCCGGCTTTTCTGAGTATTCTCTTACGCTTGGGAGTCTTCAAACCAAGCTTATGACGACGACCGCTGTGGTTCATCTTAACCTTGCCGGTAGCCGTGAAGGAAAAACGTTTCTTAGATGCGCTGTGTGTCTTAATCTTGCCCATTTTTATAAGTTCCTTTCACTATTATTTACAATTTTACTTTTTTGCAGCCTTCTTAGGGGGCGCAAGAATGGTTATCATATTTCTGCCGTCAAGCAAAGGTTGTTTCTCAACAACGCAAAGCTCGCCACAGCCTTCGATAAAGCTTGCAAGGAGCTCAGCACCTCTTTCGGGACGAACTATCTCACGGCCCATAAACTTTATCATAACCTTAACCTTTCTGCCTTCCTCAAGGAAAGTCTTAGCACGGTTAAGCTTAGTGTTAAAGTCACCCGTTGCGATGTTACATCTCAGCTGTATCTCCTTAGTGTCGATAACAGGGGTCTTTTTTCTGTTTTCCTTTTCACGCTTTTCTTTGTCAAAGCGATATTTACCAAAGTCAAGAATTTTGCAAACCACAGGCTCTGCCACGGGTGCAATTTCCAACAAATCAAGCCCTGCATCTGCTGCAATACGCAGTGCAACGTCTATCTTCACAATACCAAGCTGACTGCCGTCTGCACCGATAAGGCGAACCTCACTTGCTTTAATTTGGTCATTGATAAGCTGCTTCTTGCTGATAACGGACACCTCCAAAAAAATAAAAAGGCTGTGAAAAGCAACCGTCACAACCTAAAAGAGCATACGGGCACAAAGCACCCATCTGCCGTTTAAGTATTAACCTTGCGCCCAAAGCGCCGGGTGAGCGGTACGCTCTTCTTTTTTAGAACAAGGGAAGTATAGCACATAATACTCCCCTTGTCAATAGTTTTTTAAAAAAATTTAAACCGGCTTAATCTTTTTCATAGCCGTATTCCTCGCCTATCTTTTCAACCAAAACAATGGCGTTGGTGGCTTCTCTGACACTGTCAGCAAAGGCTGCGCTTCTTTCGGCAGGCACCTTTGCCTTGATATATACGCTGTCGGAAAAATCGCTGTCTACGGTGTAAACCCTATGGGCCGACATAAGCTGGGCTATACGGTTATATCTTCCGTAGTCCGTTTTTATCTCAAGTATGTCAAAGGGCTTTAAGAAAATCTTTTCCGCCGCATCAATGCCTATCTTAGCCCCTGCGGAGTATGCCCTTACCAAACCGCCCGCACCAAGGAGAATACCGCCGAAATATCTGGTAACAACCACGGCGCAGTCACAAAGCTGTTCCTTGCGCAGAACGTCAAGAACAGGAAGCCCTGCGGTGCCGTGGGGTTCACCGTCATCGGAAAACCTTGTAAGGTTCCCATCACGAAGGATGTAGGCGTAAACGTTGTGGGTAGCATCGGAATACTTAGAACGTATCTTGTTTATAAACTCAATAGCCTCCTTTTCCGTAGTAACGGGGGCGGCGTTGCCTATAAACTCAGATTTTCGCTCTATAAACCTTTCCTCTGCAGGTGCTTTAAGGGTAAAATATCCCTTTCCCATTAGCTTACAAACTCGTTGTAAATGGTGCGGATAGCCGCATCAAAGTCCTTTTCCTCCACACCGATAATGATGTTAAGCTCACTGCTGCCTTGGTCTATCATACGGATGTTAACGCCTTCTCTTGCAAGACTGTCAAACACACGGCAAGCGGTACCTTGAGTGCGTATCATACCTCTGCCAACAACGGCAATAAGGGCAATACCCTTTTCAATGTCGATGTTATCGGGAGAAACAAGGGCGCTTATTCTGGAAAGTATATCCCTTTCCTTGCCCTTAATGGCAGTTTCGGAAACAACAACGCTCATAGTGTCAATGCCGGAGGGAAGATGCTCAAAGCTGATGCCCATATCGCAAAGCACCTTAAGCACGTTCATACCAAAGCCCAGCTCGCTGTTCATCATATCCTTCTCTATGTTAATAAGAGAGAAGCCCTTCTTACCTGCAATGCCCGTAATAATGTATTCGTTCTGATACTGCTCGGTGGTGGCAACAATTCTTGTGCCGGAAGCGGTAGGCTCGTTAGTGTTCTTTATGTTTATGGGAATGCCCGCCATCTTAACGGGGAATATAGCATCCTCGTGAAGAACGGAAGCGCCCATATATGCAAGCTCTCTAAGCTCACGGTAGGTAATTATGTTAATAGGCTTGGGATTATCAACTATACGGGGGTCAGCCATAAGAAAACCGGAAACGTCCGTCCAGTTTTCATAAACGTCAGCACAAACGGCTCTTGCAACTATTGCGCCGGTAATGTCGCTGCCGCCTCTGGAGAAGGTAATAACCTCGCCGTTAACTCCGCTGCCGAAGAAGCCGGGAATAACAGCTCTCTCACAGCTTTCAAGCACGTGGCCCATAACACGGTTGGTCTTTGCTGCATCAAAGTTGCCGTCCTTGTCAAAGAAAACAACGCTGGCTGCGTCAATAAACTCGTAGCCCAAATAGTTTGCAAGCAGAATGCCGTTAAGATATTCGCCGCGGCTTGCTGCATAATCCTTGGTGCAGCCCTTTGCAAGGTTTTCTCTTATAACCTTAAATTCATCCTCAAGACTAACGGTAAGAGAAAGGTCTGCTATAATGCCTCTGTATCTGTCCTCGGCAACCGCAAAAATGCTTTCCCAATCTTCACCCTTTGCCGATGCTGCCTGAGAGTTTAAAAGAAGGTCAGTAACCTTTGTGTCACCGGAAAAACGCTTACCGGGTGCAGAGGGCACCACAAAGCGACGTGCTTCGTCGGCCATAATTATCTCTTTAACCTTGGCAAACTGACCTGCGTCTGCAAGAGAGCTGCCGCCAAACTTAACAACTTTTTTAGTATTCTTAGTCATAACAAACACCGTCTTTTCAAAATATTACAATATATAATATCACAACAAAAGCCCTTTTGCAACAGTAATTAATATAAGAGCGGCATTTTTTGTTAACTAGTCAAAAAACACTTGACAAACGTGGTATCAAATAGTACAATAACTCAGTAAATACGTTTCCGTAGCTCAGCAGGATAGAGCAACCGCCTCCTAAGCGGTAGGTCGGAGGTTCGAATCCTCTCGGGAACGCCAAAAAAATCCAAGCCCTTGGGCTTGGATTTTTTTATTGACCGCCAAATTGAGGGTGTACACGGGAAGTTTTTTGTGGTATACTTAGTCAAACAACAAATATGAGGTAAAAAATGGAAAACTATATACGCAAGGTAAACTATTATGAAACGGATAAAATGGGCATAACCCATCACTCCAACTATATAAGATGGATGGAAGAGGCAAGGATAGACTTTTTGGAGCAAATAGGCTTTGGTTACGCAAAGCTTGAGGCGGATGGTATAATTTCTCCCGTAATCGGTGTTGAGTGTGAGTATAAATCGCCCACCAAGTTCGGGGATTTAATTGACGTTAATGTTGAGATAGAAGAATTTAAGGGCGTAAAGTTAGTAATTAAGTATATAATGACAAAACACGGCAACGGCGAGGTGGTTTTGGAGGGGAGAACAAAGCACTGCTTTTTAAATGCGGAAGGCAGACCGCTTATACTAAAAAAGCAGTTTCCCGACTTTGACCAAAAACTAAAAGAGTTGGTTGCGGAAAAGGCGTAAGACAAAAAGCACGTGGCATAGGTCACGTGCTTTTTACTTTGGAAATTATCACTGAGAACGTAGATTCTCCTCGGTTTTAAGGCTGATGTCGTTTGGATATGAACCAACAACTAAATATACCAGGTATTCGCTTTGCTCTTTGTTAAGGGTAACGGTACACCAAGCAATGCCGTGGGCTGTCGTGCCGTGCTCTGTAGGGACGTAAACCTCGTAGCAAAGCTTTACGCTGTCAGAGGCTATCATATCCTTGCTGGTTTTCATACCGCTAAGGATACCGTCCTTGCCGCTTACCTCGGTGTATATAACGCTGTTGTCACCCAAGGTGTTGACAATAAGCTTTACACCTTCCACGGGTTCTCTTGTTTTTTGGTCTAATATCTTTATGGTATAAGGATGCTCAGTGATGGGACTTAAATATGCCTCCACCAAGGTAGTGTTTGTGTATACGTCAATCTCACAGGGGTCGTAGCCGTCTTTGTTAAAGGTCAAAGGCCCAAACAGGTCGTTTTCTACTAACTGTGTTGACCTGTATGCCGCAAGAGGCGCTGTGGTTACACTGCCGTTTGCACCAACCGTTACAAAATGGTTGCCGTAATTACCTGTAACCGTCACGTTCCCCAAGGGTTTACCCGTGGAAGCATCGTAGGTCTTTATGGTAAGCGGCAAATACTTGTTCTTGTCATAAAGATACATATTTATAGTATTGTTACGGTACTTTTCCATAACGGAAGGGTCACTACCCAATATTGCGTAGTTGGTACCAAGGTCATTGGTTACGTAATAGGTTGCTGCGGGAGCACAGCTTTCGTATTTTTCGTCTCCGTCGTAGCGTACCGTGTACGTCCCCTCAACCGTTATTTCAAACCTTGCAATACCGTTACTGTTTGTGTAAACGTAGTCTATCTTGTTGCCGTTTGCATCGCACAGCCATATTTTCATACCCTTCTTTTCAATAGGCGGGTTTGGGTACTTTGAATTTTCCTTGTCCCATACTATTACGTAGGAGGGATGCTTTTTGTCAAGTATATGGTCTCTTTGGTCGTTTTTCACATAGGTTTGGGTAATGTTTTCGGGTGTTTCGTGAGTGCTTTGGTAGGGTAGCGGTAAAACAGTTACTTCCTCTTCTACTACCTCTTCTTCGCTTTCCTCGGGTTCATCCTCGCTTGTGTTGACGTTCGCATCAACACTCACGTCTGCGCTTACATCCGTGCTTTCATCCAAGCTTGCATCTGCGCTTACGTCAGTGCTGCTTTCCTCTGAGCTGTCGATGCTTTCTTCTGCACTTTGCTCTGCGTAAGAGCCTTCCTCTGTTGCCAAAGTTACGCCGTTTTTAGGATTAGTAAGGAAAAACACCCCCACCGCCGTTACAGCAATTACAGCGGTGCATATTATCCAAAAAGAAGGCTTTTTGTAGTACAAAACCTTTTTAATTCTTTCCTTAACGCCTACCTCGCTGAAAGCCAGAGGAATGGCTTTGCCAAATCGTCTTGCGCTGCACATAAGCAAGGTTTTGGAATACAGCTTGCGCTGGGACAGGCTCATATCCTTTATAACCTTTTCGTCGCAGGCAAGCTCTATATCCTTGCTAAGCAAAAGATAGGCTATCCAAACCAAGGGGTTAAACCAATGCACCGCCAAAAGCAAAAATGCAAGCGGTTTAATAAGGTGGTCGCCTCTTTTTATGTGTGCGCTTTCGTGCAGCATTATGCAGTTTGCCTGTTCTTTGCTTAAATTGCCGGGTAAATATATTTTAGGTGCTATTACGCCTATAACAAGGGGCATCATATCACCGTGGCATATTCTTACTCTGTCATCGTATATTATAGCGCCTTTTACCTTAAAACGCATCCAGGCATAGCTGCCAAGCATATATGAAAGCATTAAAGCTACACCGCTTATCCATACGAAAAACAAAATAGTAGTCCAAGGAATCTCCTTATCATTTACCTCCTCAAACGTTCCTTCCGGCAATTTCTCGGAAACGTTAGGCGATGCAGGAGGTGCGTTCGTCTCCGAATTTTTGTTAAAGTCTTCCGTTTCGTTGATAACGGGTGCGTATTGCTCCGTTATGCTTTCTACGTATGTACTTACGGGTGCGGAGCTTGGAACAAGGCTTAGGGAGCTTTCGATGCCTACGGGCATCAAAAGTCTTATGCCGACAAGGCCCCAAAGCAAACAGCGCATAAAGGCTGGTACCTTTCTTAAAAATACTCTCAGTAAAAGAACTATACATATTACCACGCTTGAAACAACACTCATATCAAGCAGCTTTATTAAAGCAGTTTCCATTTTCTGTCCTCCGTTTTTCTGTTTCGGATTTAAGACAGCTACAGTTTAACATATTAAACTGTAGCTGTCAAGAAAAATGTTGCTCACAAGCCAAGTTTTTATAACGTAAAAACAAAATTCTCTTCCCAAAAAAACTTGAAAAAGATGTAAAATTATGATATAATACATCGGTTAACTTATGTTGTTATTTTCCTCTTACAAGGAGAACGCTTATGAAAAAAAAGAAAAAGTGGATAAAAGGCCGTCATTTGCTGACACGTAACCTTGTTTCCTTGGTGCTTTTTCCTTATACCAGGTGGAAGTTTGGCGTTAAGGCGGAGCGTTTTAAGGAGCAGGGCGACCGTGCTTATCTTATTCTTATGAACCACCAAACAGGCTTTGACCAGTTTTTTGTAAGTATGTCCTTTAAGGGTGCGGTTTATTACGTGGCAACGGAGGATATTTTTTCCAAGGGCTTTGTGTCCTCCATTATTCGTTTTTTGGTTGCCCCCATTCCGATAAAAAAGCAAACCACCGACGCAACTGCGGTTATAAATTGTATGCGTGTTGCCAAGGAGGGCGGTACAATTGCGATGGCGCCCGAGGGCAATCGTACATACAGCGGCAGAACGGAATACATAAGTCCTTCCATAGCGCCTTTGGCAAAGAGGATGAAGCTTCCCATAGCTCTTTACCGTATAGAGGGCGGCTACGGTGTTCAGCCTCGTTGGAGCGATAAAACCAGAAAAGGCGATATGCGTGCTTTTGTTTCCCGTGTTATCGAGCCGGAGGAATACGCCGTTCTTAGTGATGATGAGCTGTATGAGATAATTAAAACCGAGCTTTTTGTTGAAGAAAACGCAGACACGGGCGTATATAAATCCGACAAAAGGGCGGAGTTTTTGGATAGAGCCGTATACGTTTGTCCCTTCTGCGGCTTGGCAAGGCATTTTGCAAAAGGGAACGAGATAAGCTGTACCAAGTGCGGCAAAACCGTGGAGTACGGTGAGGACAAAAGGCTTAAGGGCAAGGGCTTTGACTTTCCCTTTGAGTACGCAGGTGAGTGGTACAAGCATCAAAACGGCTTTGTTAACTCTCTCGACTTAACCGCTTATAAAGAAAAGCCGCTGTTTACCGATACCGCAACGATTCTTGAGGTTATAGTAAATAAAAACAAAAAGCCCCTTTACAAAAACACACCCATAAGCCTTTACGGTGATAGAGTGGTTATAAACGAAGGCGGCGAAAACGAGCTTTGTCTTTCCTTTGATGAGGCCACGGCGGCATCGGCCTTAGGCAGGAACAAGTGCAACGTTTATCACGGCGGTAAGGTGTATCAGATTAAGGGCGACAGTCATTTCAATGCTCTTAAGTACGTAAACTTTTATTACAGATATAACAATATTGTAAAAGGAGAAAAAGATGGACAATTTCTCGGATTATAGCGTATGGGGCTTTTTTAGCCTTCTTGCGGTTTTGCTTTTAAGCTTGCTTGTGGCAAACGTTCTTCGCAAATCCATTCCCTTTTTAAGAAAATCCCTTATTCCCACATCGGTTTTGGGTGGTATAGTTCTTGTTATATTTGCTTCCGTCTATAAGGGTATAACGGGCGATTTGCTTTATGACACCAAGTTTTTCGGCGGCAACGGCTCTGTTAATTTGGAGCTGCTTACTTATCACTGCCTTGCGCTGGGCTTTATAGCTTCCACGTTTAAGCCCTCAAAGGGAAAAATGACTAAAAAGAGAAATACCGAGATATTTAACACGGGCGTTACCACCGTTGCCACGTATCTTATGCAGGGCATATTGGGCATAGGTATTTCCATAGTGGCGGCTGCCTTTTTTATGAAGGAGTTTTTCCCTGCGGCAGGTATGCTTTTACCCTTTGGCTACGGTCAGGGTACGGGGCAGGCGCTTAACTACGGCGGGATTTATCAAAACGAGTTTGGCTTTGATGCAGGCAAAAGCTTTGGGCTTACAATAGCGGCTCTCGGCTTTATAAGCTCGGGTATAGGCGGCGTTATTCACCTTAATATACTTAAAAAGCGCGGCGTTATTAACGTTAAAGACAAAGTGGTAAAAAAAGTAAAATCAGATGAAATTGAAACTGATAACGAAATACCAATGCAGGAAAGCATTGATAAGTTTACCATACAAATAGCGCTTATTGCCGTTGCTTACTTTGTTGCGTATCTTATGATGTTCGGTCTGGGTAAGCTTCTTCCGGGGATGACCTCCGTAATATACGGCTTTAACTTTCTTTTGGGTGTTGTTGCGGCAACCCTTGTTAAGGCGATTATGAGCGGCCTTAAAAAGATAAAGGTCATAGATAAAGAATATTCAAACACCTTCCTTATGACCCGTGCCAGCAACTTTTTCTTTGATATTATGGTTGTTGCGGGTATTGCGGCAATCCGTTTCAGCGCTCTTAAGGACTATTGGGGTATTATTATAATAATGGGCGTTGTAGGCCTGGTTTCCACCTATTTCTATAACTACTTTATAGCAAAAAAGCTTTTCCCGGAGTATGCTCACGAGCAGCATCTTACAATGTACGGTATGCTTACGGGTACTGCAAGCACGGGCATAATTTTGCTTAGGGAAATAGACGGCGAGTTTGAAACTCCCGCCTCCGATAATATGGTATATCAAAACTTTCCTGCCATTGTTTTCGGTTTTCCGCTGATGCTGCTTGCTACTCTTGCGCCTAAAAAGCCCTTGCTTACTATGGGTATAATGGCAGCGTTCTTCTTGTTGATGAACCTTATACTTTTCCGCAGCTTTATCTTTTGCAGAAGAAAAAAGAAATAAAAAGGTTTAAACACAGCGAGAAAAACGAAAGTGCTCTGAATAAATAAAATACAACCGTTCGACGCAAAAATGCCTCCCGTACACTACGAGAGGCATTTTATGTTTATTGGTTGTTATTCTTCAGCGCTGTTTATTATCGCCATTATCTCCTCAACCTGTTTATCGCTAAGCTTTTTTCTTTTGGAAAAAGCGGCAATAAAGGAGGGAATGTTACCCTCAAAACGCTTTTCAATAAACTCGTCCATATCCGCAACCTGCGCTTGCTCCTTGCTTATAATGGAAGAAACGGTAGAGTTAACGTTCTGAAGCACTCCTCGCTCAGAAAGACGGCGTATAACGGTGTAGGTGGTAGCCTTAGACCAGTTAAGCCTTTCCTTGCATATTTTTACAAGAGCCGTGCTGTTTATGGGTTCAACCTCCCAAAGTATAAGACAAAAACGGTATTCGCTTTCGAAAATTTTAGGCGCTGCCATAAAAATCCCCCCCAAAAATCATTCTCTACTTTAAATTTAACTCATTCGTCCCTAAATGTCAATAGCAAATATAATTTTTTCCAAAAACATATCCTTGACAACTGAAAGGCTACATATTATAATAGGACATATAATGGCGTATAGTAACGAAAAGCAAGCGGCGGTTTTTGTTATGGAAATTTTTGATAAAACGGCAAATATGCCCCGTGTGGAACAAAGCTGTTGCTTTACGGGTCACCGTGTTATGCCCAAGGATGATGTGGATATTGAAAAACGCCTTGTGTGCGAGGTGGAAACTCTTATAAACGGTTTTGGGGTTACCAATTTTTATGCAGGCGGTGCTTTAGGCTTTGATACTCTTGCGGCGGAATGTGTTATCCGCCTTAAAAGCAAGTACCCCTTTATCCGTCTTACTCTTGCCCTTCCTTGCAAAAATCAGGCGGAAAAGTGGCAGGAAGCGGATAAGGCCAGGTATCGGCGTATGCTTGATATGGCAGACAGTGTTTGCTATATATCCGAAGACTATACTTCGGCGTGTATGCGTGACAGGAATGACTTTATGCTTGACGGCAGCCGTTTTTGCATCTGCTATCTTCGTCATACGGGCGGCGGCACTCACTATACGGTTAACCGTGCCAAGCGTTTGGGAAAGGAGCTGATTGAGCTGTGAAGGTCGTGCTTATGCGTGGCAGGATAGGCTCCGGCAAAAGCTTTAGAGCGGCGGAGCTTTCAGGTCAAACAGGCGCCTTGGTTCTAAGTATGGATGACGCTATGGAGGCGGTATACGGAACGGAATGCTTAGGCAGGGAAAAGCATCTGGCAGCAGAAAAAGGCATACTCAACTATTTTCTTACCCTTTGTACTCAGCTTTACAAAAAGGGTCAAGCCGTTATAATCGACCACGGCTTTTGGACGGCGGAAGAGCTTTCCACGGCAGTTTCTTACCTTGAGGAGAGGGGCATTCCCTACGTAGTGGAGACTATGGAGGCTGATTTTGAAACAAGGCTTTCCCGTGTGGAAAACCGTGAAAACGGCAAGCGCTTTGACGGAGCAAAGCTTTCTTACTTAGATGGATTTTATGAGGAATAAAAAGAGAGGTATTTTTATGAAAAAGTTACTCAGCATAGCACTTGTGCTTGTGATGTGCGTAGGTGCGTTCACCTTCAACCTTGGTGTTTCTGCCGCTGACGAGGAAAATATTCTTGCAGGCGCAAGCTACACTTATCAGGTAGGCGAGTTTTTCAGCTCCTTTACCGATACTGATTGTACTCTTCTTACCAACGGCGAGTACCGTGGTGACGGTATCAACAGCTTTAACAGTATGTACGCAGTTTCAGGTGTTTCCGTTGAGCTTATGGGTGACGCAGGCGATACCCATATAAACAACGTAATTGTTTTTCAGGTTGACGGCGTTGCTTCTGTTGATTCTCTTGTTATCCGCCGTGTACGCAGAAACGGTAACAGATATACCAACATCGTAAGCATAGAGACCTCTACTGACGGTGTTACCTATAAAGCTAATGATTTTACCGAAACCCAAAGCTCCGTTTCCGGCGCTCCTCAGGTAGGCGGTTCTGACCAGTATTTTGACCTTACCGCTACCCTTGATAAAACCGCAGCCAGAGTAAGCTATATAAAGATAACTCTTAACACCGTAACTCCCGCAGGTGAAAGACAGTATCTTGTTCAGCTTGACGAGGTTGAAGCATACGGCTCTGTTACCGGCAAGTACACTCAGGGCGCTACCGTTTCACTTTCCGCTAACAAGACCACCGTACGTCCCGGTGAATACGTAAACGTAACCGTTCTTCTTAACGATATAACCACGCCCAACGGCGTAGTTGCTTTTGACCTTCCAGTAAGCTACGACAACACTCAGCTTAGACTTACTCATTGTGCAGGTATATATCCCACAGGTTGGAACGGCACAGGCAAGATAATAGGTGACAGCACTATGGCAGGCGTTCCTTACTGGGTTCGTTTGGTTTGCGATGCAGACGACCTTGGCGCCAACTCCGCCTATAACGTAAAGGAAAGCGGTGTGTTGGGCGTTACTCTTACCTTCAAGGCTCTTGCTGAGTGCGAGGCAACCATCACTGTTGATAACGTTCCCGAAGACGGTACCTTTATGCTGGTGGTTAACGGCGCAACCTTTAATAACTACGGCGCAACAGGCGGCTCTGTTTCAGTAAACATCAGCGGCGAAGCTGTTGAGGTTGATAAGGGTGACGTTAACGAGGACGGCAGTGTTGATAACCTTGACGCTGTAATGGTTCTCCGTTACGATGCAGGTATTATCGACCTTTCCGAAAACGCTCTTTCAAAAGGTGAGCTTAACGACGACGGTAACGTTGATAACCTTGATGCTACTATTATTCTCAAGTACGACGCCGGTCTTATTCCTGACCTTTAAAATAAGCGCAGAGCGCAAAAATAGATAGACGTAAAAAATGTAATTGAACGGAGCGAAACAGCTCCGTTTAATTTTTGTAAAAGATATATATTTTTGCTTTTGACGAACTTCACTTCGCAGTACAAGGTACAGCTTCAGCTCAGTTCGTCAAATCTGCATCATATTTTAAAGGTCATTTTAAAACAAAATAAGCGCAGAGCGCAAAAATAGATAGACGTAAAAAATGTAATTGAACGGAGCGAAACAGCTCCGTTTAATTATTGTAAAAGATATATATTTTTGCTTTTGACGAACTTCACTTCGCAGTACAAGGTACAGCTTCAGTTCAGTTCGTCAAATCTGCAGCATATTTTAAAGGTCATTTTAAAACAAAATAAGCGCAGAGCGCAAAAAGACAAATAACGGTTAATAACGTAATTAAACGGAGCGAAACAGCTCCGTTTAATTTTTTGTCGATTAGTATTAAATATCCAGCGGAGCGAGCGCAAAAACGGAATTACTACTTTATCTTTCCGCAGGTTAATGCCATTCCGTTGTTTCTTATAAACGGACGACGTCCCTTTATTTGGGTAAGGTTAAGTCTGTCTTCAAACAGCTTTGCGATTAAAGCGCCGCTTTCGTCAACGGAAAGCGCAGTGTTGTTGTTTTTATCTATACCGATAAAAGCTTTTCCTTTTTTCAGTCCCCTTATGTTGCAAACGATTTGCACGCCTCGCCATCCTTGGTAAAAGGCGACCGTACCCCTTACGCCTTCTTCTCTTATGTAGGCAAGGGCATCGGGCTGCCTTTTGTATATGCCGCTTGTTTTAAAGCTGGCAGGCATAGTGGCTTCACCCCCTATGCCACAGTATATGCAAAAAATCCGTGCTGTG
>JAZSLS010000058.1:0-27688 GCA_045535465.1 Eubacteriales bacterium | reverse complement strand
GTTGCGGCGGCATTTGTCGGCGGTCCCCAGTGAAAAATAAGAGGCGGGAATCCGGTGGTTTCCCACCACGTTTCCCCATTTGTCAGCGTCTTCGCCGCCGCCTGCTGCAAAGTTAAAGCTTTTGTATACCCCCTCGCTTACGCCGCCGTCACGTCTGGAGAAAAAGTGGCGCACACCAAAGCGGTCAAGCAAAGGGCTGGTTATATGGCTAAAGGGAGTTAAATGCTCCGTGTATTTTTCTTTCATTTAAGGACACAACCTTTCATTATAAGTATACCACAAAAGGAAGGTGTTGACAAGACAAATAAACACAAAGTGGTATAGTAAAAAAGAAAAAGCCCGTTGTGGGCTTTTTCTTACATTATTAGTGTGATATAGACCTGTTTTATTAGTGTGAGATAAACCTGTTTTTCCGTTCTACGCAAAAAAGTGTAGATTGGACGAAGCAAGGCGATAGCTGTACTGAGTACAGCAAGCCGAAGGTTCGTTCAAAGGGAAAACGGAGATAATAAGAAGAAAAAGCGGCAGGAGCCGCTTTTTCTTACATTATTAGTGTGATATAAACCTGTTTTTCCGTTCTACGCTTTTTTTTATTTGCCTATGGTTGCAGAGCCGGTGCAGTGACCCTTAATAAGGATGTAGTCTGCTGTGCTGTTAATGCCGTCTGCGTTGGCGTCAACTGCCTTAGCAAATGCGCCCTTAAGGGTAATGGTGCTGCTTATAGACTGCTTAGCAGTAATATAGTCAGCAGAGCTTACCTGGCCGTCACCGGAAACGTCACCGGGGATAATTACTTCAACTTCGTTAAGAACTTCGCCGTTGCTGATGCGCTTAACCTTAAAGCCTGTACCTATCATTGCGGTATCTGCAACGGTGTTGCCGTTTGCGTCAACTATGGTAACGTCGCAAGCAAACTGTTCTTTAACGGTCTTGCCGTCGTAAAGAGGAGCTTTAGCGGTAAAGAAGTCCTTGTCAAGACTGCACTTGGATTCCTCGGTAAGCTCAAACTTTTCGGTAACGGGAAGAACGGTGTCACCCCAAACCTCTATCTCACCAACGGCAAGACGGGTAGCGGGAGAGCCGGGATGAACTAAGTTAAGGCTGATGTAAGTGGCATTAACGGGCTTGGTAAAGGTAAGCGTAAGCATATAGTTATTGCCGTTAATCGAGGAGACAGATGTAGTATAATCTGTGGTGGTGTTGTAGCCGCCGTCATAGGTGCTTACGCCAACGGAGCCTACTATTGCATCACCGTAGAAGTTACCGTCGTTACGGTAAACAATGTCTATCTTATTAAGGTAAGCCGCCTTAGTCAGCTTAAGGAACACCTGCGGGTCGCCCTGGGACAGGAAGAAGGTTGCCCAGTCAACGTTGGAGCTGCCGGGGTTGCTGTTAGCGGGAACGGTGCCGTTGTTAAGCTTGCCTGTCATAAAGCTGCCGCCCTGGCTGGAGCCGTCACCGTAGTATTCGTAGCTGTAATAGGATGCACCGCCGGGGTATACGTTGGTGCTGTACTTATACTGACCGCCGGAGAGGAAATTGGTCTTAGCCAAAGGAAGGCCGCCGTTATCATCGGGATTGGGATTGGGGTCGGGATCAGGCTCGGGAGAAGCGCCGGTGTAGCCGTGGTCATAAGGGTAAACGTAGGAAACGTCACCATAATAGAAGCTGCTGTGACCGGATACAGTACCCTGCTTCCAGGAAGGATGGCTTGCGCTGGAGCTATCTTCATAATAAACAAACTGAGTGGTCATTTTGTCGGGACCTACGTTTATTATAATGGAGGTTTTATCCTTGGTGGAGCTGCTGTAACGATATCTGTAGTAGCTGGACTTAACCCAAGAGGAGCTGAAGGAAGAAACGTCGGTAGAAGAACCACGTTCGCCGTCAGAGGAGTCAGCAGCTATATAAACGGTAGCGTTGGGGTTAGAAGCGCTGTAGGAGGAAACCATAGAGCCGTTATAAATAGGCTGGCTGCGCATATAAACGTGATGGTCGCCTGCAAGAACAAGGTCAACGTGGTTCTTATCGCAGAAGTCTGCCCAATAGTTCCAGAAATAGCTGTAGGTAGAGCCGCTGTACTTGGAGGTAGCGGGTCTGTGGTTTACAAGAGTGATGTACTTGTAGCTGCCCTTCATCTTATCAACAACGCTTTGCGCCCAGGTTTCCTGTGCGGCAACGGATGCCTTCAAATAGTTAACATAGATAAACAGAACATTGTTGTAAACGTAGTAGAATACGGTACCCATCTCGTTACCGGAGTTATAACCGTTAAGAGGATGGTTGAATATTACGGAGTTATATGCACTGGAGGAGCTGGTGCCCGCCTTGTTCATATCGTCATGGTTGCCTATGCAGTTTGCGAAGGAATAGTTCTTGATCCAGGGCTGGTTAAGAACGTTCTGCCACTGACCGTAGTCAACGCCCCAAGCAACTATGTCACCTACGGAAACGATGTGTTCAACAGGCTTCCAACCAAGCTGACCTGCAAGGGAAATACCTGCGTTGATAGCCTTGGTAGCCTGTGCCGCACGGTATACGCCGTAGTTCTTGTAATACTCGTGGAAGTCACCCGTTACGAGGAAGGACCAGTTGCTGCCGTCGTTAGCTGCGGTCTTGAAGTAATAGGTGTCGCTGTATGCAGAGCCGTCGTATATACGGTACATATACTGAGTATTGGGGGTAAGACCTGTAAGATTAACGTTGTAATCAAGGAAGGTCATAGACTGAGTAATGTTATTGCCCGCGTCATCCTTGGCAGCCTCGCCGTAAAAAGGGTTAGAGGATGAGCTTGCGCCATAGGACTTATAGGTGCCCTTGTTGGTCTTAGCGTTAGCCCAAGACGAGTCGTCAACAGTTGTGTACTGAACGTAGCAGTTTGTATAGCTTAGAGGAGCGTGGAAGCCCACGTTCATCTGAGTGCTGGCGATTTCACCGGGATTGGTAACTATCATCTTTATATTGCTGGATGCAGCTTCGGTGATGTTGCCGAAAGCGCCCGTTATGCTTACCAAACACATTGTAAGAGCAAGCACAGAAGTAAGTATCTTTTTCATTAATCTTAACCTCCTATTAATGATACAATCAAATCTACCACAAAACCGCCATATTTGTCAATATGCTTTTGTTATTTTTGTACAAATGCAATAAATAGCTTGATTTTCATTTGTAAAAAAGGTATAATAAAAATTAACATATTATATAAAGGAGAAAAAGTGTATGATAAGACACGTTGTTATGTTTAAATTTTTGGAGAGCGCCGAGGGCAGAACCAAGGCGGAAAACGTAAAGCTTACCGCTGATATGCTTCGTGCTTTGCAGGGTGAAATTCCTACCCTTAAGGCCTCCTCCGTTTACGTTGGTGCCGAGGGTGCAGACGCTACCAATTGCGACCTGCTTCTTATATCCGACTTTGACAGCCTTGAGGCTTTGAACGAGTACATAGTTCACCCTAAGCATAAGGCGGTAGGCGCCTTTATGCGTCCCCTTAGAGAAAGCAGAGCTTGCGTAGACTTTGAAATATAAGGTCTTTGTGCAGTTTCAACAGAGGAAGGATGGCTTTTAAGTGCGATATGCTAAAAAAGCGTAAACGCTCTTGACAAGCCGTCCTTTGTTATTTAAAATGATATGTAACTATATTTTAAAGGGGTAATTTTTATGAAAAGAACAGCAGTTAAGTTTATTGCGCTGTTGCTTACCCTCTGCCTTGTGGCTTGTACGGTTCCTTCCGTTCCCACAGGGGCAGATGCTCTTACCGTTTCTATTACCGAGATTAACGGCAGCAAGGCAGTAAGCGGTAGCTATATTTGGACAACAGGTACCTTTAACGCACAGTATTGGGTTGCTATTCAGGCAAGCCGTGTTTCCTACAACGTTTACAGCGTTAAGAGCGTGTATCCCATAGGCGTTAAGAACGTTACCGTAAGCGGTACCGATATTCTCGTTGTTGTTCATCAGGACCACGCTCAGTTTGCAAACGCTTCCAAGATAAAGGCCGGCGACGTGCTTTCTCTCTATGACATCAACCTTAACGCAGGTACTACCACCAACGGTTACATCCGTGTAAGCTCTTCTTACGGCATTACTCCTTCTCAGGGTTCTTCCATTGAGATTGATTACAGTAAGAAGACTCTCTCCAAGGTTGGCGTAGGCACTACCGTTGATGCGCTTAAGACTCATATTTCCGAGCACAGCTCCGGTATTACCGTAAGAAAGCCCAACGGCACTGTTGTAAGCGGCACCGCTCCCATAGGCAACGGCTACACCGTTCAGACTGCCGACAGCGACAAGTATACCATCGTTGTTGCGGGTGACGTAGATGGCGACGGCCAGATAGGCACCGCAGACTACATATCTATGGGCGCCTTCATCAAGTCTTCCATCAGCTTTAACGATACCGCAAAGTCAGCGGCTGACACCAACGGCGACGGTACCGTTACATCCTCCGACTACGTTGTAATAGGCACATATCTTAAGGGGGCGTATTCTTCTATGCCTAAGGCTCTTCCTGCAATCGCAAAGACCGAACCCGGCACTATTGAAGTTCCCGCCTTCACTCTCAACCATCGCAGTAAGACCTTTAAGCTTAGCGAAACCGCAGGTACTCACAGCGGTACTACCATTTCAAACGGCAAGCTTACTCTTGCTTCCGGCAGCACCAGCGGTACCTTCACTACCAACACTATCAATATAGGCAGCTTTAAGGTAATGGTTGGCTCTTGGAACGCTCAGACCAACGGCGGTAAGGTTAACCTTGCAGTTAGCTACGAGCTTACCAACGGCGCTTGGTCCGGCTATTACAGCTGGGGCGACTGGTCCAGCACCAGAGGCGTTTCCGGCTCCTCCGACTCCTCTTCCAGCTACGGTTATATGGAAACCGATACTCTCTTTGTAAGCAGCAGCTACACCACCACAGGTAACATTAAGGCACGCCTTACCCTTACCAAATATAACGGCGGCGTTCCCGTTGTTACCAATTTCTCCGTAACAACTCCTCAGATGGCTAAGCAGATTACCGTAGGTTCCCGTCCTTCCTACTACTTGAACAACGTTCCTATGCGTTCTCAGCTCCATCCCGAAAACGGCTCTATCGGCAACATCATCTGCAGCCCCACCACTACTTCTATGGCACTTGAGTACCTTGGCACTAAGGTAACCTCTCTTACCGCTGCTTATGATATGTACGATAATAGCTGGAAGGCATACGGCAACTGGTCCTATGCAGCAGCATACGCAGGCGAAAAGGGCTACCACGCATTCATCGATATCTATGATGCGGAAATGATTAAGTACGCTCTTTCTCAGGGCTGTGTAATAGGCGTTTCCACCGGTCTTACCTCTGCAGGTCACATCGTTTTGGTTGTTGGTTATGACGACAGCAAGGGTGTATTTATTGTAAACGACCCCAACGTTACCAACTACTCCAATCCTCCTCGCACCGAGTACACCTACTCCTACTTCACCAGCAAGTGGTTTAAGAGCGGTAGCAACTGGGGCGGCGGCACTCAGGGTATAGCTTATGTATTCCAAGGCGTTGAGGATCTTAATAAGCGATAGTCAAAAAAGGCATAGACCGAAAAAATAGGATTTGACACTTAACAATGTAAGAAAAAGCAGCAAGCGCTGCTTTTTCTTTTTTGTGTATTTGAATATTTTTTCTTTGAACGAACCTCGGCTCACAGTACTAAGTACAGTTCTCGCCTCGGTTCGTCCAATCTATGCTCTTTTTAAAAAAAGGCATAGACCGAAAAAAACAAATTTTAACGTTTAACAATGTAAGAAAAAGCAGCAAGCGCTGCTTTTTCTTTTTTGTGTATTTGGATGCTTTTCTTTTTTGTATTGAATGTTTTTCCTTTTTGTATTGAATTTTTTCATTTTTTTCTGCTTTATTTTTATGCTTGCGGCTTGTGTTGGGGAACAAAAACGACTCAAAACGACGTTTTAATCCAAAGTTAATGGTATTAATGCCTAAAAATTTTCTAAAAACTATTGACAATTGGGCTATTTTGCATATATAATAGCATATATACTATTCGTGTAAATGGGAGTAAGTCCCAGAATATAAATCAAGGAGGACTGTTTATGAAAAAATCTATGCGCCGCTTGTCAGCTTTGCTGGCCTTTACACTTATTTTTGGCTTGTTTGCGGCTTTCCCTGCTATCGGCATCGGGGCGGAGAGTGTAAACCTTGCCCTTGACGGTGACTATATGTACACCATTCAAAGCGCCGTACATAGCAGAAGTATTGACGGTGACCGTGCCGCTTCTTACGGTGACGGTATACTTAACAACGGTCAAAAGCCCGATTACGACCACAACGATGCTACCTTGAGAAGCCAGTTCAGCTACGTTCAGAGAACGGGCCTTACGGCTGCAGGCTTTGAGGTGACCTATGACCTTGGTGCTGTTTGCAGCATCGAAAAGGTTGTAATTACCGGCTACCACTACACATCTACCTTCGGTTTAACTCCCGGCACTACCGATGCCGTTTTCCGCGTTTCCGCTTGCGACATTGCGGACGGCACTTATACCGAGCTTGGCAACAACACCGTTGCCGCTATGGGCTCTACCGCTCAGGCTTATACCGGTGAGATTGCCGCAGAAGGTACGGGCAGATACGTTAAGATAACCATTGACAATCCTGCTCAGTATATGCTTCTTTCCGAAATAGAAATTTTCGGCACCAAGACTGCTGCAGACCCTGAGTCCTCTGACGACGTTTCTGAGGATGATACTACCTCTGATGACGTTTCCGATGACGTTTCCGAAGACATCTCCGGTGACGACGTTGTTGACGAAGATGACGTTGTTACCAAGAACATAGCGGGTAACGCTACCTACCGTGGCACCGATAACTCTAACGGCACCGGCAACTACGGTGAAGAAAATTGGAATACCTACCACGCAGGCAAGCTTAACGACGGCGTTATTCCCGAGGGTGACAGCGAATCCACCAAGGGTCAAAACGTAGAAATATACATTGCCGGCTTTGTAGCAGGCACCGTATACGTTTACTTTGACCTTGGCGAGGCAGAAACCGTAACCGAGCTTGTTACCTACACCAACGAGCGCCTTTCCTCTACCAACCGTGGCTATCCTTCCTTCTTCAACGTATACGTTGGCGACACTGAGGAGCTTGCAAGCGCAACCCTTTTCGGTGCGGCTGCCACTACCGATGAAGGTGCGGTAAGAAAGTACACCGCCACAGGCAACGCTACGGGCAGATACGTAATCCTTGAGCTTGGTATTGCTTCTCCCGATATAGTTATTGCGCTTTCCGAGGTTGAAATATACGCAGTTCAGGAGCCTGTAAACCACGCAGGCAACGCTACCTACAAGGGCGAGGGTGACGATAACGGCACCACCGGCAGCTACTCCGAAGTAGGCGTTGAGTGGAATGAGTACCACACCGGTAAGCTTAACGACGGCACTATTGCAACCGACGCTTCCAACGCACAGACAGGCCTTTCCGTTGAGTTTTATAACGCAGGCTACGCTGTTGGCGTTAACAAGCTTTACTTTAAATTTGACTACGAGGTTGACGTTAGAGAGGTAATAGGCTACTTTAACAACCGTAACAACAGCGCAAACCGCGGCTATCCTTCTCTCATCAACGTTTACGTTGGCGATAGCGAAGACATTGCCACCGCTACCCTTATAGGCGAAGCTACCACTACCGATGAAGGTTACGTTAGAGCATATAGCGTAAAGGGCAGCGCAAAGGGCACCTACGTTATATTTGAAATGACCATAAGCAACCCCGTTGCGGTTATCGCTCTTACCGAGGTAGAAATAATCGGCTACGGTGACGCTCCCGAAGCAGAGCCTGAGCTTCCTAAGCTTGATGCTCCCGTGCTTTCTTCCTCCACCGACAAATTTACTTACTTTATCCCTACCATCACTTGGGAAGCAGTAGAAGGCGCAGTAGGCTACGACGTATATCTTGACGGCGTTCTTGCTCTTGAGAACACTACCGAGCTTAGCTTTACTCCCGACGTTGCTACCCGTGCAGATTATAACAGCAGCAACGCTTATAAGGTAACCGTTGTTGCAAAGACCGGCAGCGAAGAGGCTGCTGACTCGCTTCCCTCCGAGGCGGCTGAGTTTATCTACGTTGATATGCCCACCGACATTGACGGCAATCCTTTAGCATCTGCCGACTTTATCATAGATGCAGGTCACGGCGGCACAGACCCCGGCGCTTTAGGTGACGGCGGCGCAAGAGAAGAGGCTGACGATAACCTTGCTATGGCAAAGGCAGTTGGCGAACGTCTTACCGCCCTTGGCTTTACCGTAGCCTACACCAGAATAACCGATGTTTTTGATACCGTTCTTACAAAGGCGGCTAAGGGCGAAGCAGGCAGCTTTGGCTACTATATGTGCTTCCACCGCAACTCCTTCTCCGATGAACGTGCAAACGGTGTTGAAACCCTTTACAAGCCCAATGACAGCGGCTCTAATCAGGCGTTTGCAAGACTTGTTCAGGACGAGATAATGGCACTTGGTATCTTTACCAACCGTAACATTAAGGAAAGAACCGACCTTACAGTTCTTAATAACGTAACCTCTATGCCCGTTATCCTTATGGAGCTTAGCTTTATCAGCAACACCGGCGATAACGAGAAGTTTGATACTTACTTTAACGATATAGCTACCGCAGTTGTTAGGGGCGCACTTACCAACGCAGGCTACAAGACCGGCTTTGAAGGTGCAGTTATTGCCAACGGCAACGACTACACCATAACAGACGAGGCTCTTGACATTCACCTTGACCTTACCAATTACGACCCCGAAAACAGCGTTCTTGAGCTTGAGTTTGGTATAGCTAACGGTCTTGGCATTGAGGAAATAGCTGTTTCCGTTAACGACGGTGAATGGATAAACATTGATATTGAGGACAACATAGTTATTTACGGAGCTTCCGAATTTAAGGCAGGCAGCGTTCTTTGCGCTTACACTAAGGACTTCCTCGGTATGGAAGCAGGTCACTACACCCTTAAGTATAAGATGGTTCACACCGTTAAAGCAGGCCCAATCTACAAGAACGAGACCATATTCCTTACCGTTAACCTTAACGTAGCTGCTGACCCTGCTGTTCTCGGTGACGTTAACGACGACGGTAGCGTGGATAACCTTGACGCAGTTCTTGTTCTTCAGTATGACGCAGGTCTTATTGATGAAACAGGTCTTAACCTTGAAAACGGCGATATGAACGACGACGGTATCGTTGACAACCTTGATGCAGTTCTTATGCTTAAGACGGCAGCAGGTCTTATGGATACCGAGCTGGAGTTCAGAGCAAACGTAATCCGTACCAACGGCGGCTGGTCAGAGGAAGACGTTTTTCCCGCTTGGACGGTTATAAGCTCTGTGGAGGAGCTTAATGCTTACGTTGCCGAAAACAGCGGTAAGTACAGCTTTAACCACTCCGAATACAACACTCCTTCCTTTAACGACGTTATAGAGGCGTATGACGAAAGCTTTTTCGGTTCCAAAGCCCTTGTGCTTATCGTAACCTGGACGGGAACCGGCTCTGTAGATCAGGAAGTAACGGGCGTAAGCCTTGCAGACGGTGTTCTTACCGTGGCAGAGACGGATACGTATCCTTTCCTTCAGACTACCGATATAGCTCATTGGCATACCGTTATCGAGATAGATGCCGATGCCGCAGCAAAGGTAGAATCTATAGACTTTGACATTACGGTAATAAACGAAACCGAGTAAATAATTTAACCGAAATGGGGCTGTCTTAATGAGACAGCCCCTTCTTTTTGCAAAAAAATAACCCTTTGCTTCGTTTTTCTCTTTATCCACCTTGACAGTTTGCCAAGGTGTTGGTATAATATAATGAATAAATGGGAAAAAGGCGGTGTTTTATGGGACGCATAAAGACAATATTGTTTGCTAACCAAAAGCGCGGCGTGGGCAAAACCACCTCCGCTGTAAATATTGCCGCCGGTCTTGCCGCCAAGGGAAACCGTGTGCTTATTGTCGACAGTGACCCTCAGGGTAACGCCACCAGCGGCCTTGGCATTAATAAGCGTGGCGGCTCTGCCTCGGTTTACGACGTGCTTATCGGCAGAACAAAGGCAAGCGAAGCCATACAAAAAACCCGCTTTAGCGGCTTGTATATACTGCCCTCAAGTATGAACCTTGTGGGGGCGGAGATAGAGCTTGTGGAGGAAGACCGCAGGGAGAACCGTCTGCGTGACGGGCTTGAGGAAGTAAAGGCGACCTTTGATTATATCGTTATAGACAGCCCGCCTTCTTTGGGGCTTCTTACCATTAATGCCCTTACTGCGGCAGACGGTGTGGTTGTGCCTCTTCTTTGCGAGTATTACTCTCTTGAGGGTCTAAGCCAGCTTACCCAAACCATAAAGCAGATACAAAAAAGATACAACCCATCTCTTAACCTTTTGGGCGTGCTTATCAATATGTTTGACGGCAGACTTAACTTGTCCCTTCAGGTTATGAGCGAGATAAAAAAATACTTTGGCGAAAAGCTGTTTAAGGTGCCGATACCCCGTAACGTAAGGCTAAGCGAAGCCCCCAGCTACGGTGAGCCTATCGGCGTTTACGACCGTCGCTCTAAGGGCGCCGTTGCCTACGATGCGGTAACGGAGGAGCTTATACGCCGATGCGGAGGTGCTTATGGCGCTTAAAAAGAAAGGACTTGGCAGAGGGCTTGACGCTTTGCTTTCCGATAACAGAATAGAAGACAGCGCAGGTGAAGGCGCTTCCGGCGTTACTATGCTTCGCACTGCGGATATAGAGCCTAACCCCAAGCAGGCACGTCGCAGCTTTGATAAAGAAGCTTTGGAGGAGTTAGCGGAGTCTATACGTATCCACGGCTTGCTTCAGCCCATAGTCGTAACCCCCAAGGAGAGCGGCTTTTACGAGATAATAGCAGGTGAGCGCCGTTGGCGTGCCTGTAAGATAGCGGGAGTTGCGGAGATACCCGTACTTATAAAAGAAGTTTCAGCGCAAAATGCGGCGGAGCTTTCGCTGATAGAAAACCTGCAAAGGGAAAACCTTAACCCCGTGGAGGAAGCGTGCGGCTACAAGTCGCTTATAGAGGACTTTGGGCTTACCCAAGAGCAGGCGGCAGAGCGTGTGGGCAAGTCTCGTGCGTCGGTTGCCAATATTTTACGTATACTAAAGCTTCCTTCCGCAGTGCTTGCGTTGGTGGAAAAAGGCGTTTTAAGCTATGGTCACGCTCGTACCGTTTTGCCCCTTTGTGACGTTATGGACGAAAGCGCATTGCTTGCCCAAGCAGAGAACATAGTGGCAAACAAGCTTTCCGTTAGGGAAACGGAAAAGCTGGTAAAGGCGTTGACGGAGCCAAAGCCTGTTCCTGCTAAAAAAAGCAGTACTATGGAAGACAGCTATTACAAACAGCTTGAAAACCGCATTTCCAGCCGTTTGGGCAGAAGAATAGCAATAAATCGCAAGGCGGGTAAGGTAAGCATTGCCTATTCCGGCAGTGATGACCTTGAGGCTTTGCTTAAATACCTTTGCGGTGACGGATTTTTTGAAGAAATATAGAATATATAAGGAGAATTTAAGTTATGCTTGATATTAGATTTGTAAGAGAAAACCCCGATATAGTAAAGGAAAATATGAAAAAGAAGTTTCAGGATGCTAAGCTTCCTCTTGTTGATGAAGCAATAGCTCTTGATAAAAGGCTTCGTGAGATAAAGATGGAGGTTGAAGCCCTCCGTGCAGAGCGCAACAAGGCAAGCAAGATGATAGGTGCTCTTATGGCAAAGGGTCAAAAGGAAGAGGCAGAGGCTTTAAAGGCGGAGATTTCTGCTAAGGGAGCACGCACTGCCGAGCTTGATGCGGAAGAAAAAGAGGTAGAAGAAAAGCTTACCGCAGTTATGATGCGTATTCCCAACATTATCGACCCTTCCGTTCCGATAGGCAAGGACGACAGCGAAAACGTGGAAGTACAGCGTTACGGCGAGCCCGTAGTGCCCGAATTTGAAATTCCTTACCACACCGAAATAATGGAAAAGTTTGACGGTATTGACCTTGACAGCGCACGCCGTGTTGCAGGCAACGGCTTCTATTACCTTATGGGTGATATTGCCCGTTTGCACTCTGCGGTTATCAGCTATGCAAGAGACTTTATGATAGACCGTGGCTTTACCTACTGTGTACCTCCCTTTATGATAAGAAGCAGTGTTGTTACCGGTGTTATGAGCTTTGCCGAAATGGACAGTATGATGTACAAGATAGAGGGCGAGGATTTGTTCCTTATCGGCACCAGCGAACACTCTATGATAGGTAAGTTTATTGATACTATTATTCCCGAAGCAAAGCTTCCTCAAACTCTTACCAGCTACAGCCCCTGCTTCCGTAAGGAAAAGGGCGCACACGGCATAGAGGAACGTGGCGTTTACAGAATTCACCAGTTTGAAAAGCAGGAAATGATAGTTGTTTGTAAGCCCGAGGAAAGCCCTATGTGGTTTGATAAGCTTTGGCAAAACACCGTTGACCTTTTCCGTTCTCTTGATATTCCCGTTCGTACCCTTGAGTGCTGCAGCGGCGACCTTGCAGACCTTAAGGTTAAGAGCATTGACGTAGAGGCTTGGTCTCCCAGACAGGGCAAGTACTTTGAGGTAGGCTCCTGCTCTAACCTCGGTGATGCGCAGGCACGCAGGCTTAAGATTCGTGTAGATGCAGAGGGCAAGAAGTACTTTGCGCACACTCTTAACAACACCGTTGTTGCTCCTCCCCGTATGCTTATCGCATTTTTGGAGAATAATCTTAAAGCAGACGGCAGCGTGGCAATACCCGTGGCTCTTCGTCCTTATATGGGCGGTATGGAAGCCATAAAAGTTAAAAGATAACAAAAAGCGTTTTGAATAAAAAGTCCCTTTTTGGCGTTCTTTAGGAGGAACAGTAGTGAATATTCTTGGCATTAAGTCCGGCGAGCATCTGCTTTGGTGCTTTGCGGCAGGGTTAATAATAGCCTGCGCTTACGGCTTTTACGTTAAGTGCGTTATCGGCAAGCTGGTGCGAGGGCTTGCGGCAGAGGACGCCGTGGACGACGTAAGTGCCGTTACCCTTAAATCAATAGGCTGCGGCAGCTTTTTGTTCAAGCTTGCCCTTAGAAAGGGAACGTCTTTATCCGAGGCGGTGCTTGCCTCCGAAGACGGAGAGCGTTATTATCTTGCTCCCGAGCTTAAGGAAAAGACTCTTGCAAAATACGGTGCAAACAGCAGCAGCCTTATATCCTTGGTGGTTGCTTTGCTGGGTGCGGCAATAGCGGCGGTGCTTTGCGCAGCGCTGTTACCCTGGGCAGTTGAGGTGTTTAAAGGTCTTGTGGCTTAATGCGGATATATGAAAGGCAGGTGCTTTTATGGCACAGAAAAAAAACAGAATACACCCGGTGTTAATGGTTACTATATGGTCCTTGGCGCTGGTGCTTATTACCATTATAGTGGTTCTTGCTTTGGGCTACAGGTACACCTCTGACAGCGGCATAAAGTTTGTAGGCAAGGTTAAAAACGGTCAACCCTGGAGCGGCTGGATGAAATACCCCGGCGGTATAACAGCCACGCTTGATAAGGAACACCGCACCATTAAATTCGAAAACGGCGACGTTTACGTAGGGGATATAGACATCCTTTGTCGTGACGGCAAGGGCGTTATGACCTGGGCAAAGGGAGATAAGTACGAAGGTGAGTTCCGCCGTGACGCTATACACGGTAAAGGCACTTTTTATTACTCCAACGAGGATATCTACGACGGCGATTTTGAAAACGGCAGTCGCCACGGTCAGGGCACTATGCATTGGGCCAATAACGACGTTTACGAGGGCGGCTTTGTAAATAACGCTATGGAAGGCTACGGCAAGTATACCTGGGCAAACGGCAACACCTACGAGGGCAATTATTTTAAGGATGCCCGCCACGGTGAGGGCGTTTTGATTATGCCAAACGGAGAAAAAACCGAAAAATACGATGGCGAATGGGTAAACGATAAAAAATGGGGCAAGGGCGTTATAGAGTACGCCAACGGCGACCGCTATTCGGGCGCTTTTATCAATGGCTTGCCCGATACCCGTGTGACGGACGAAAACGGCAGCTTTATGCTGATGGAGGACGGCAGATACCGTCACGGCGCTGCGGCAATATACATTTATGCCGACGGTAAAGAGTATATGGGCTACTTTGAAGCGGGTAAAATAGTAGTAGTTGAAAACGATGCCACCACCCCTGCGGCACCGTCTTCCGATGAAAACAGCACAGATAACTAAAAAAGGAGAAAGCTATGGCTAACAGATTTGTTCTTAACGAAACAAGCTATCACGGCAAGGGCGCTATCAAGGAGATAGCTACCGAGATAAAGGCAAGAGGCTTTGCAAAGGCTTTTGTTTGCTCCGACCCCGACCTTTTAAAGTTTGGCGTTACCAAAAAGGTTACCGACGTCCTTGAGGATGCGGCTATTCCTTACGAAATATACAGCGGCATAAAGCCCAACCCTACTATTGAAAACGTTCAAACGGGCGTCAACGCCTTTAAGGCAAGCGGCGCAGACTGCATTGTTGCGGTAGGCGGCGGCTCCTCTATCGATACCGCAAAGGCAATTGGTATTATCATCACCAATCCCGATTTTTATGACGTAAAAAGCCTTGAGGGCGTAGCTCCCACCAAAAACAAGTGCGTTCCCATAATTGCCGTTCCCACCACTGCAGGTACTGCGGCAGAGGTTACCATTAACTACGTTATTACCGATGCGGAAAACGACCGCAAGATGGTTTGCGTTGACGTTCACGATATCCCTGTTGTTGCTGTGGTTGACCCCGATATGATGGCTACTATGCCCAAGGGGCTTACTGCCGCTACAGGTATGGATGCGCTCACCCACGCTATTGAGGGCTATATTACCCTTGGCGCTTGGGAGCTTAGCGATATGTTCCACCTTAAGGCTATTGAGATAATTTCAAAGTCCCTTCGTTCTGCTGTCCTCGGTGAGGACGAGGGCAGGGAGGGTATGGCTCTCGGTCAGTACGTTGCAGGTATGGGCTTTAGCAACGTAGGTCTTGGCATAGTTCATTCTATGGCACACCCTCTCGGTGCGTTGTACGACACTCCTCACGGTGTTGCAAACGCTATAATACTTCCTACCGTTATGGAATATAACGCTCCCGCAACGGGTGAAAAGTACAGGGCAATAGCTACAGCTATGGGTGTTAAGGACGTAGATGCTATGACTATCGAGGAAGCAAGAAAAGCGGCGATAGATGCAGTTAAAAAGCTTTCTGCCGACGTAGGTATTCCTGCTGACCTTAAGGAAATAGTAAAGGCGGAGGATGTTGACTTCCTTGCGCAGTCTGCCTTTGATGACGCTTGTCGTCCCGGCAACCCCAGGGAAACCTGCGTAGAAGAGATTAAAGAGCTTTATCTTAAGCTTATGTAGATAATAAAAAACCGTTTGGGATACCCCCAAACGGTTTTCATATACAAAAAAGATATTTTCGGCAGTTTTGCGTATGAATTCGAACTCTCGTATAAATCAAGGCGAAGCCTTGCATATCATCAATTTTGTAGAAATTGCATATCATCAAAACGAAGTTTTGCATATCATCATTGCGAAAGGTAATACAGCCTGCGGCTGATGAGATACACGCTACGCGTGATGATATACGCCTTACGGCGATGATATACCATTGCTTTCGCAATGGATAAAAAATCGACAGGTCGAAACCTGTCGATTTTTGGCAGGGATAGCTGGGTTCGAACCAGCGAAATGACGGAGTCAAAGTCCGTTGCCTTACCGCTTGGCTATATCCCTAAGTGCTTAGTTATTATACCCGTTTTTGCGTCTGTTGTCAAGTGAAATTTATTCTATTGACAAATGAAGTAAATACTGTTACAATATTTGTGGAAGGTGATTAAAAATGAGGCGTTGCCTTGGTGCATTTTTAGCTATTTTTATAGTCTTATCCTCTGCTTCGCTTGCTACTTCCGCAAAGGACGTGCATTATCTTGCAAGGATAAGCTCTCTTACTGCGCTTTATGATGAAAATTTGGAGAAGATAGAGTTTTTCTTTGAAACCACAGGCACTCTTTACCACGAGCAAAGCTTTTCCGTGTCGCTTACCTGTACCGCCTACGAGGGTGGAAGGTGGAAGGAGGATAAGCTGTTGCTTGCCACTGTCTACACCTTTGATAACTGCGTAAAAAGGGAAAATTGTGTAACAGGCGAGCTTGACCTGGCAAAGGATGTCTATAAAAGCCCTCTTTATAAGGATTTTGCTTTGACGGTTGACGGTATATCCGTTAATATGGGCGATATGATAGAGGGCGAATACTACTCTCTTGACAGTAAGAGCGTAGCCCTTAGCAAAAAGGACAGCGTTTTTGCCGAGCGTTTGACCCTTGCCACGGAAATCAGCAGCAAAAGGGTAGCCCTTGGGAATGAGTTTACCTATAAGGTATACCCCGTAGGCATAAGCAGAAATCTATCCGGCGGTCTTAGCCGCTTTACTTTTACGCTTAACTACGACCCTGCCGTTATGCGCCTTGAGGGGGTTACCTGCTCTGCTCCAAAGGGCAAGGGCTGGGAGATAAACGAATACGGCTTTGTTTCCACGGGCTATAAAATAAGCCTTGTCGGAATGGGCGTGAAGGACGACGGCGACGTGTCCGTTAGCTTTCGTTTTGTTAGCCTTGCCACTACGGATACCACGGAGCTTTACGTTATGAACGTAGGCGGTGGTGACAGCTACGGCAACAGCTTTGCGGAGTATGAGTGGGAGCTTTGCGATGCTCGTCCCTTGATAAAGGAAACCGCAAAGGGCGACCTTAACGCAGACGAGTGCGTAGACAGTCTTGATGCCTCCGTTGCGCTTAAATACGATGCGGGCATTTTATCATTCGTTTCTCTAAGCGGCGACGTTAACGGGGATGGATACGTTGACAGCCTTGACGCATCAATGGTGCTCAAATACGATGCAGGCATTATAGACAGTATAGGCTAATGCCTTAAAATTAAACAAAAGCTCCGTCGGCACTTGACATCGGCGGAGTTTTGTTTTACTATATATAGGTGACGCCGTCCCCTTGCACTTAACGGTAAGCTCCTTTGCTTTAAACGTCCTTTTGCAAAGCGGCGGCGGCTTATTTTACTGTATCATCTTATGCCGCACCTACCCTTTAGGTGTTTTTAGGCGCAGAAACGGAGAGTGGCTTATTTTATGCAAAACAAAGCTCTTACACTTGCACCCTCTCTTTTAGCGGTGGATTTTTCCGCTATCGGTGAGAAGATAGAAATTCTTGAAAAAGCATCGGTGCCGTGGCTGCATCTGGACGTTATGGACGGTGCCTTTGTGCCCAACATTTCCTTCGGTCAGCCCCTTATCAAAAGCATACGTAAAAAGACAAATATGTTTTTCGACGTGCATCTTATGATAAATGACCCCTGCCGTTATCTTGAAAGCTTTAAGGATGCAGGCGCCGACCTTATATGCATCCACGTAGAGGCAACCAAGGATGCGGAGGCAGACCTTAAGGCAATAAGGGCAATGGGCGTTAAGTGCGGCGTGGCAATAAAGCCCGCTACCCCCGTTTCCGCTATTCGTAAGCTTTTACCTCTTCTTGACCTTGCGCTGGTTATGAGCGTAGAGCCGGGCTTTGGCGGTCAGAAGTTTATGCCCGCCTCGGTGGATAAGATTAAGGAGCTGGCGGCGCTTCGTGAGGAGATGGGCCTTGACTTTGACATAGAGGTTGACGGCGGCATAGGTGCAGACAACGCCCGTCTTGTGTACGAGGCAGGAGCAAACGTTCTTGTTGCGGGCAGCAGCGTTTTGGGTAAAGAGGATATTGCGGCGGCGGCAGCTGCCGTTACAGAAAGTGTTAAATAAGGAGAGTAGTTATGGCAAACAGAGACGAAAAATACCAAGCTTTATTGGAAGAAAGACGTGCAAGGCGTGAAGCCTTAGAGGCGGCAGAGCGTGCGGAAAAGAAAAAGAAGACAACAACCGTTGTTATATGCATAGCTTTGGCAGTGCTTATAATAGGCGCAGCAGTGACTTTGGTTCTTCGCCCTTGGGAAAAACCTGCCGAGAAGACAACCGTGGCAATAGAGGTTAAGGACTACGGCACCATCAAGGTGGAGGTTGACCCCACTTACGCTCCCATTACCGCTAAGAACTTCCTTAAGCTTGTTAAAGACGGCTTTTACGATGGCCTTACCTTCCACCGTATTATTGAAGGCTTTATGATACAGGGCGGCGACCCCGACCACAACGGCGGTGGCGGCTCCGGTGTTAATATTAAGGGTGAGTTTCCCTCCAACGGCGTTAATAACCCCTTAAAGCATACCCGCGGCGTTATCTCTATGGCACGCTCCGACCATCCCGACAGCGCTTCCAGCCAGTTCTTTATAATGCATCAGGATGCACCCCACCTTGACGGCAATTACGCCGCTTTCGGTAAGGTTACCGAGGGGATGGAGGTTGTTGACGCTATTGCAAAAGCGGCAGAGCCCACCGATAACAACGGCACTATACCCTATGAAAAACAGCCCGTTATAACCAAGATAACCATAATAGATTAGAAATATATAAAACGCCTTTCGCTTCAGAAGCGGGAGGCGTTATTTGTTTTACGCTACCGTTTATGTAGGGGGATATTCCCGCCACGCTTCGGGTTTAACCGTGTTTTCGTAAAACGGAGAGGTTGGCATTAGCCGCTTGGCGGCGGACGATTCGGGAATCGCCCCTACAAACAGACCGATTGCACGGTTTTGTTGCCAAAACGAATACGGTGGGGAAAACACGGCGGCTAAACCTTGGGCGGAGCTGTTTTTGTTTGTATTGCACATTGAAAGGGCGTGCTTTTAGGGCAAAATGCCCGTTGACAGTCTTCCCTTATATAGGGTAAAATTAACATAGAGAGAACCCCAATTTTATAGATAGGAGATTGTTATGAAAAAAACCACAAGACTTATAGGCTTGTTTTTGGCACTTACAATGGTATTTTCCGCCTTTGTATTTTCCGCTATGCCCGCATCCGCTGTTACTCCTTTGCCTATCGTTATTCAGAACGACGCTAAGTGGACAGGCGCCGCAAACACCTACGGTACGGGCACACTTCGTGCAACGGGCTGCGGTATATTCTCCCTTGTAAACTGCGTTGGTTACCTTACGGGTAAGGCAATGGACGTTAATGAGGTTGCAGCTTGGGCGTACAGCATCGGTGCGTATAACGCAGGCGGCGCTGACGGTACTTACAGATACGAGCTTTATCCCTACGTTGAGGCTCGTTACGGCAAGAAGTACGGCTTTACTATGGACTGTAACGGCACTCAAGGCTGGTGGCAGGGCGCAGGCTCCACCGTTCTTATCAACCATCTTAAGAGCGGCGGCGTTGCAATAGGTCACGTTCCCGGCCACTTTATAGCAATAGTTGGCTACAATGCTAACAGCACCTACGCTTACCACATTTATGACAGCTATCCCACCACCTCCAGAGGCACGGGCAACGGCGACTGCTGGGTTTCCAAATCTCACCTTTCCAACGGCGGCGCTTTGCACCTTGACTGGTTCTGCCTTATGTCTCCCGCACTTACCTCTCCCGATATTAAGTCTGCTGACTCTGTTAACTACAACACCGCTCTTTCCGTAAGCTGGGACGCTATCTCCGATGCAAGCTCCTACTCTTATAAGGCAGAGCTTTATAACGGTGAGCCCAGCGCTGTTTCTGCGGCATCTACCATCGTTTCCTCCAGCACCACAGGCACCTCCTTTACCGTTCCCGCACAGGCAAGCGGTAAATATATAAAGCTTACCGTTACCGCAAAGAGCTCCTCCGGCGACAATGCTTCCACAAAGATAGTAAGGCTTGGCAATGCGGCAACCTTCCCCACTCTTATGGAGTACGTTCCCATTAATGACATCAATGGCTCCGAAAGTGTAAGCAACAGCACTATCTGGACTGCTGCTAAGGGTAAAAGCTTTGGTATGACCTGGTGGAGAGCCTTTATGTGTTCTCCCAATGCTGACGGCACCTACACCGTTAACACCATTTACGAAAACGGCGTGGAAAGAACCGTTTCCGTTTCCGGCAAAAACATTCTCGTTGCAGTTCACTCCGGCTATCCCGGATACGAGGGCTGTACGGGTATAGTAGTTGGCGATAAGCTTACCCTTAAGGGTATTTACCTCGACAGCGGCGTGGTTAACGGCGACGGTCATATTCTTGTAAACGGCGGCCGCTCCCTTGCGGTAGGCACTCCCGTTATAAGCGCACCTGCCGAGCTTAAGCTTGGTGCCGAAACCACCGTTACTTGGGGCGCTTGCGATAACGCAACCTCCTACAACTACAAGATAAAGAACGGCAGCCTTGTTATAGCAGAGGCAAGCGGCGTTACCGAACGTTCCGTTTCCATTCCCGCACAGGTAGGCGGCACCTCTCTTACCGTTGAGATTACCGCTGTCGGCGCAAGCGACAGCAAGACCGCTACCGCAACCATTGCTCTCGTTTCTGCGGCTCCTACAGATATAACCACAGGCGAAACCCATATCAAAAAGGACGAAGGCAAAAAGGCATTTGTGGGCTTTGACGTAAACACCACCGTCCAAAGCACTATCGCTATGTTCAAAGAGGATAAGGAGTATCTCGTTATCCGTGATGCTTCCGGCAAGGACGTTGCGGCAAACGCAATTATAGGCACCGGATATACTATAAACGTGGTTGTTGACGGCAACGTTTCCCTTAGCTACGCTCTCGTTGTAAGCGGTGACATTAACGGTGATACCACCGTTTCCACTGCTGACTATATTATGCAAAAGCAGGTTATCAGCGGTAAGACCGTTGTAAGCGGTGCATTTGCGTTGGCAGTTGACTATAACGGTGACGAAATAGACTCCGCTGCGGACTACATCTCTCTCCGTGCTCGCATCGCAGGTCAGTAAGTCATCCAAAAACAGCGCAGAACGCAAAAAACAGCATTTTGAATTTCACAAAGTGGAAAAAGTGGCGCACAGCCACTTTTTCTTTTTAACTGTTATTTATATGTTTTTTACTTAATTAAAAATAGCTTGGTTAAACTGCACAGTAAAAAATATGCTTTTTAGTTTAATATGCCCGTTGAAAAACAGTGCTTATTGTTGTAAAATTATTATGTTTGTGCATCACGTGTTCGACGTGAGCTTTCGAAAAATTGGTTAAATACATAATAAGGAGCGTTTTATGAAAAGAACAACTAAGCTTTTAAGCTTGTTTATGGCTTTGTGTATGATAGCATCCGCATTGGTTATCAGCGCTGTTCCCGCATCCGCTGTTACTCCTTTGCCTATCGTTATTCAGAACGACGCTAAGTGGACAGGCGCCGCAAACACCTACGGTACGGGCACGCTTCGTGCAACGGGCTGCGGTATATTCTCCCTCGTAAACTGCGTTGGTTACCTTACTGGTAAGGCAATGGACGTTAACGAGGTTGCCGCTTGGGCGTACAGCATCGGTGCGTACAACAAGGGCGGTGCAGACGGAACTTACAGATATGAGCTTTATCCCTACGTTGAAGCTCGTTACGGCAAGAAGTACGGCTTCACTATGGACTGTAACGGTACTCAGGGCTGGTGGCAGGGTTCCTCCTCTACCATTCTTAAGAACCACCTTAAGAGCGGCGGCGTTGCAATAGGTCACGTTCCCGGCCACTTTATAGCAATAGTTGGCTACGATGCATCCAAGGCTAAGCCCTATCACCTTTACGACAGCTATCCCACCAATAGCAGAAATACTTACCCCGGTGACGTTTGGGTTACCGAGGCTCATCTTAAGACCAGCGGCCTTTACCTTGACTGGTTCTGCCTTATGTCTCTTGACAGCAGCAGTATAGCAAGCGGCCCCTCCATCTCCGTTAACAGCACCGCTGCTTACGGTGAAAGCCTTTCCGTTAGCTGGGGCAAGGTAGATAACGCTATTTCCTACAAATATAAGGTTGAAAGATTTGACGGCGAAATGAGCGGTACCTCTCCCGTTACCATAGTTAACGAAACCTCTACCACCGGCACAAGCTTTACCATCCCCGCACAAAGCACCGGTAAATACTACAACGTTACCGTTACCGCTGTTGGCGAAAAGGACAGCAAGTCCTCTACCTCCGTGGTTATGGTAGGCCCTTGGGTTTCCTATCCCTCCAAGGTTCAGTATATTCCCGTTAACGAGATAAACGGCAAGGTTACCGAGGCTAACAGCTGTATCCTTACCTATGACTTTACCTCCAATATGACCTTTAAATATTGGAGAGGTATGATGCTTGCACCTAATGCCGACGGCACCTATACCGTTGAAAGCATTATGGAAAACGGCACCGATAAAACCATTTCCATAACCAGCAACAAGCTTATCTTTATGATACACAGCGCTTACGCAGGTTACGAGTATGCGGCTAACATTAAGGTTGGCGATAAGCTTACCCTTTGCGGTATCTACGTTGATAAAAACACTATCCGAGGTACGGGCTACATTCTTGTAAACGGCGGTATCCCTCTTGCCCCCGAAAGCATCACCCCCGGTGACGGTGCCCTTCAGAAGGACGAGACCAACAAGGCTATCCTTGGTCTTGGCGAAAACACCACCGTTGCAGACACTATTAAGAAGTTTAAGGAAGACAACAGCTATATCCAAATTCGTGACTCCAAGGGCAACGCTCTTGCAAACGACGGCTTTGTTGGTACGGGCTGCACCGTAAACATTGTTGTTGACGGTGCTGTTACCCTCAGCTACGCTTTGGTAGTAACGGGCGACATTAATGGTGACGCAGGCATTTCCTCTGCTGACTATATCCTTCAAAAGCAGGTTATCTCCGGCACTAAGAAGGTAGAAGGTGCGTTTGCTCTTGCTATCGACTTTAACGGCGATAAGACCGACTCTGCGGCGGACTATATAGCTCTCCGTGCAAAGATTGCAGGCCAGTAAGCCGTTCAAAAACAGCGCAGACTGCAAAAAACAGCAATTTGAATTTTCATAAAGTAGAAAAAGTGGCAGAGGACCACTTTTTCTTTTTGTGCAATTATATGTTTTTTGCTTTTGACGATTACAACCTCTCGCAGTACATAGTACAGCTTCGGATTGTAATCGCCAAATCTGCATCCGTTTTAGAACGCCTTACGCGCTTAATCTAATTGGGGAGCAGTATATATAAAAAAACAAAAACAGCGCAGACTGCAAAAAACAGCAATTTTAATTTTCATAAAGTAGAAAAAGTGGCAGAGGACCACTTTTTCTTTTTGGTTCGTTCTAAGTCTTGTCCTTTTTGCATATAATTTACCAAACCCTTAAAATGGAGGAAAAAGGCTTTGAAATACTTTAAAATTGTGTTCACGCTTGTTGTTGCGATGATGCTTGGTTTGCAAGCTACCGTATCTGCAACGGAGGAGGGGGCCTTGTACCCGCCGTCCTTTGAGGTCTTTGAGGAATGGACCGAGGCTATGCCTGCCGCTACCCTTACGGGAGATTTGGGCTGCAAATCCGCCTTGCTTATGGAAGCCTCTACGGGCAGGGTGTTATACCAAAACAACGAAAAAGAGCATCTTCCCATAGCGTCCGTTACCAAGATAATGTCCACCCTTCTTGTGGCAGAAGCGATAGACGGCGGCAAGATAACGGAAAACGATATGGTCACCGTCAGCGCCTACGCCGCATCTATGGGCGGCAGTCAGGTGTTTTTGGAGGCGGGAGAGCAAATGAGCGTAGATGAGCTTTTAAAGTGCCTTGTTGTGGTTTCCGCCAACGATGCCGCAGTTGCTTTGGCGGAGCATATTTACGGCAGCGCCGACAGCTTTATTGCCGCTATGAACGAAAGGGCAAAGGCGTTGGGGATGGAAAACACCTCCTTTGTTAACACCACGGGTCTTGACGACGGCGGCTATTCCTCGGCAGAGGACGTAGCCCTTATGACAAGGGAGCTGCTTAAGCACCCGCTTATATTTAAATACACCACTATATGGATGGATACCATACGAGGCGGAGCCTTTGGGCTTTCCAACACAAATAAGCTTGTGCGCTTTTACAAGGGCGCAAACGGAATGAAAACGGGCTTTACTACCGAGGCTATGTATTGCGTGTCTGCTACGGCGGAGCGTGACGGTATGCAGCTTATAGCCGTGGTGCTGGGAAGCCCCACCTCGGACAAACGCTTTGCCGCCGCAAAGCAAATGCTGGACTTCGGCTTTGCCAACTATCAAGTGGTTAAGCCTTCCGTTCCTTCGCTGCCCGAGCTTGCCGTTACGGGTGGTACGGAAAATAGCCTGTCCCTTAAAGCAGAAGCTCCTTTCGTTCTTATGGAAAAGGGCGCAGGAGAGATACAAAGCAGGCTTTCTTTGCCCGAAAAATTGTCTGCTCCGATAGAGGAGGATGCGGAAATAGGCGAGATAATTTACAGCAGAGGCGACACCGAGCTTTGTAAAGTGCCCATAAAAGCGGCAAAAAGCATAAAAAATGCAAATTTTTCCTTCGCTTTTGGTCTTCTTTGGAAAAAAATACTGTCTTTTCTTTAATTCCATTGACAAATGAGCGTTTTATGGATATAATATTGATGTATATCTGTAAATGCGGATAAAAAATTAAGTAAGGATATGGGAAATGTCTGTAAGGTTAATTGATAAATACGCTGCAGAGTTTGTTGAACCCGGTAAGTTTGCCGCAATGCGTTCCCGCTTAGCGGCAGCTCACGCTTGCCTTAGAGCGCACCCCGGCGGAAACGACTTTAAGGGCTGGTACGACCTACCGCAAACCTTTGACAAATCAGAGCTTGAGGCGATAGAGCAAGCGGCCGCTAAGATAAGGTCGGAGTGTGACGTTCTTATCGTTATCGGTATAGGCGGTTCGTATTTGGGCGCAAGAGCAGCTATTGAGTTTTTAAGGTCTCAGTATTACAATCAATTAAAAAAAGATACACCTGATATTTATTTTGTGGGCAATTCTTTTTCGGGGGACGACCTTGACGAGGTGCTTCGCATTTGCGAGGGCAAGGAGATAGCCGTTAACGTTATTTCCAAATCGGGTACCACAACGGAAAGTGCAATTGTTTTCCGTTTCGTTCGCCATATGATGCTCAGGCGCTACACCAACTCTGAGCTTAAGGAGAGGGTGTTTGTCACCACCGACAGGCACAAGGGCGCTTTGAAGGAGTTTGCCGATAGGGAGGGTTATCCTACCTTTGTTATCCCCGATGATATCGGCGGCAGATTTTCTGTGCTGACTGCGGTGGGCCTTTTGCCCATAGCGGTTTGCGGTGCCGACATAAAGGCTTTGCTTGGCGGTGCGTTGACTATGAAAAAGCGTCTTGCCGACCAGGGTATGGATAACGAAGCGTACCGTTACGCAGTGCTTCGCAATCTGTTTTACGAACAGGGCAGATATGTGGAGATACTTGCCAGCTACGAGCCTTCCTTCAGGATGATGACCGAGTGGTGGAAACAGCTTTTCGGCGAAAGCGAGGGTAAGGACGGCAAGGGTATTTTCCCTGCGTCGGTTATCCTTTCTACCGACCTTCACTCTTTGGGTCAGTACATTCAGGACGGCAGACGTATGCTTTTTGAAACCATAGTTAAGCAGAAAACAGTGCGCAAGAATATGTTTGTACCTTCCACTGCCGTGGATATTGACGGGCTTGGCTTCCTTGCGGGCCAAAAGCTGGCAGACGTAAACGACGAGGCTTTTCTCGGTACCCTTCTCGCTCATACGGCAGGCGGCGTGCCTAACCTTGTTATAGAATACGACCAAAGGAACGAGCACGACCTGGGCGAGCTTATATATTTCTTCTTCGTTTCTTGCGCTATTTCGGGCTACATACTGGGCGTTAATCCCTTTGACCAGCCCGGCGTTGAGGCTTATAAGAAGAATATGTACGCTCTTATAGGCAAACCCGGTTACGAATTACTAAGAAAAGAACTGACAGATAAAATTAATACGCTTTAATACTAAGGAGAAACAAAGATGGTAAAACTTAAAGTAGGCCTCAAAGGTTCGGGCAAAACAAGAATGCTGGTGGATGAAATCCACGCAGCCGCAAAAGCTTCCAAGGGCATAGTTGTTTGTATAGAAAGCGGCAACAAGCTTACCTATTACGTTCGCTCTGCGGCTCGTCTTATCGAAGCTACCGATTACGATATTAAGGACGCTTCCACTCTTTATGGCTTCGTTTGCGGTACCTTGGCTTGCAATTACGATATAACAGAGCTGTTTGTTGACAGCGCTCTTAAGATTTGCGGTAACGACGTTGCTGCTTTTGAAAGCTTTATGTATAAGCTGGATAATATTGCGGGTAAAATAGGCGTTGACTGCTTTATTACCTCCTCCATTTCCGCAGAGGAGCTTCCTGAAGGACTTAAGAAGTATCTTGCAGAATAAGCTATGATGAAACGCATTAAGGACGTTGCTTTTATATCCACCCTTTCCTATACGCTGCTTATGCTTACCCTTTGCGCTATGCAGTATGCGGCAGTAAGTGAGCTGGGTGACAAAACTATGGACGTTACTCGCTTTGGCGATAACGCTTTTGTGCTGTTCGTCTATTCTGTTTGCATAGGTCTTAGCTTTCTTTTGTTTGATATCAAGCTTTTTTCAAAAACGGTTAAGCGTGCCTTGCATTTTATGCTTAATTACGGTTTGATGATGGTGTTTATCTTTGCGTTTTCATCCGTCATCGCTTCCGATGCGGCAGCAATTGCCTTTGTACTAAGCTTTGTATACCTTGTGGTGTACTTTGGCGGTATGCTTGTATGCAGCCTTTTAAGAAAGGCGGATAAGGCCCTTACTGACGCAAAAAAATAATTTAAAATTTTTTTGAAAAAGGTATTGACAAAAGGATATCACTGTGTTATACTTACTTTCGCCGACAGGGAATGGCGGCGAAAGATATGGGGGTTTAGCTCAGCTGGGAGAGCATCTGCCTTACAAGCAGGAGGTCACAGGTTCGAGCCCTGTAGTCCCCACCAAAAAAGAACGAAGCGGTCGCTTCGTTCTTTTTTTATCCAAGCCGCAGGCTTGGCATATCATCACGACGCAGTCGTGCATATCATCAAGGGCGGCAAGCCGCCCTTGTATTTCATCACGCGTCAGCGTGTATCTCCCCTGCGGCTTGATGATATGCAATTCCTTCGGAATTGATGATATACAAGGCTTCGCCTTGATTTGCCTTCAAAGGTATTCATATTCAGAAAACTGCGGATATAGCGCCGAGGTTTAATATTAGTTTTCCAAATAGTGAACACACTGTTTTTAGTCTTTCTTATCTTCTCTCATACACCTTTTAGTCGTTCTTTCACAAAAATCCGAAAGTGTAAGCTTTCGGATTTTTTATCCGTACGCGGCGTGAGACTTGTCAACGTTTGTAAAAACATTTTTAAAACAAAATTGCTTTTTCCCATTGAAAAACGCAAACGGTTGTGTTATAATAGGTTAGCTTACAGGCGAGTGTAGCTCAATGGCAGAGCGTCCGCTTCCCAAGCCGAACACGCGGGTTCGATTCCCGTCACTCGCTCCAACAAAAAGAGAACTTTTGTCTACCAAAAGTTCTCTTTTTGTTTATCCAAGCCGCAGGCTTGGCATATCATCACGACGCAGTCGTGTATATCATCAGCCCCTTTGGGGCTGTATCTCATCACGCGTCAGCGTGCATCCTCCTGCGGCTTGATGAGATGCAACACTGCGTGTTGATGATATGC
>JAZSLS010000109.1:0-22286 GCA_045535465.1 Eubacteriales bacterium | reverse complement strand
CGGGAGAAGGTCTTAACGTCAACTACTACGCCGCTTTCACCGTGAGGCAGACGGAGAGAGGTGTCTCTTACTTCTCTTGCCTTTTCACCGAAGATAGCACGAAGCAGTCTTTCTTCTGCGGTAAGCTCGGTTTCGCCCTTGGGAGTAACCTTACCAACAAGGATGTCGCCTGCACGAACCTCCGCACCTATGCGAACGATACCTTCCTCGTCAAGGTCCTTAAGCACGTCCTCACCAAGGTTAGGTATATCTCTGGTGATTTCTTCCGGACCAAGCTTGGTATCTCTGGATTCGCAATAATATTCCTCTATATGAATAGAAGTATAAACGTCGTCACGAACAAGACGTTCGTTAATAAGTACAGCGTCCTCGTAGTTGTAGCCTTCCCAGGTCATAAAACCGATAAGAACGTTCTTACCCAGGGAAATTTCGCCGTTGGAGGTTGCCATACCGTCTGCTATAACCTGACCCTTTTCAACTCTGTCGCCCTTGTTAACGATAGGACGCTGGTTTACGCAGGTGCCCTGGTTAGACCTCTTAAACTTGGTAAGTCTGAAGGGCTTAACAGAGCCGTCTTCGCCTCTGATAACTATCTCGTCGGCAGTAACGGACTCAACAAAGCCTGCACGGTCGGTAATAACGGTAACGCAGCTGTCGTAAGCTGCCTTGTATTCCATACCCGTAGCAACTATGGGGGACTCGGTTATCATAAGCGGAACAGCCTGCTTCTGCATATTAGAGCCCATCAGCGCACGGGAGTTGTCGTCGTTTTCAAGGAAGGGAATCATTGCGGTTGCAACGGAAACAAGCATCTTGGGAGATACGTCCATCATATCAACCTGGTCAGGCTCTGCTTCGATAATCTCTTCTCTGTGGCGTGCAACAACCTTGGATTTAACGAAACGGCCGTTTTCATCAAGAGGCTCGTTTGCGTTAGCAACTATATAGTCATCCTCTACGTCTGCAGTGATGTAGCGGATTTCATCGGTAACAACGCCGTCCTTAACAACACGGTAAGGAGCTTCGATAAAGCCGAACTTGCTTACACGTGCATAGGTGGCGAGGTAGGAAATAAGACCTATGTTGGGGCCTTCGGGAGTCTCGATAGGACACATACGGCCGTAATGGGTATAGTGAACGTCACGAGCCTCGAAGGATGCACGGTCTCTGGAAAGACCGCCGGGGCCGAGTGCGGAAAGACGGCGCTTGTGGGTAAGCTCTGCAAGAGGGTTGGTCTGGTCCATAAACTGGGAAAGAGGAGAGGAACCGAAGAAGTCTCTTATTGCGCTTACTATGGGTCTTATATTAACAAGAGTTTGAGGCGTTACGGCATCAATCTCCTGAGTGGTCATCTTTTCCTTAACTATCTTGTCCATACGGGCAAAGCCTATACGAAGCTGGTTGATAAGAAGCTCGCCTACGCTTCTGAGGCGGCGGTTGCCGAGATGGTCGATATCGTCGGACTGACCTACGCCGTGAGAAAGTGCGAGAAGATAGTTAACGGATGAATAAATATCGTCAACGGTGATGTGCTTGGGAATAAGCTCGTCCATACGGTAAAGCATTGCCTTCTTGAGAGCGGCAAGGTCACCTGCGCCTTCCTCTGCAAGAATTTCCATAAACACGTCAAAATTAACCTTTTCTTCAAGGCCAAGCTCTTCGTTGGTGAAGGGGCAAACCTTGGAAGCGTCAACCATACGGTTAGAGAACACACGAACCTCTTCGCCGTGCTCGTTAACAACGTAAACGCTCCAGATACCGTTGTTTTCGATAAGCTCAGCATCGGTACGGCTAAGCTTGTGACCTGCTTCAAAGAGCAGCTCACCCGTAACGGGAGAAACAGCGGGACGGGAAAGGGTAAAGCCCGAAATTCTTCTGCCGAGAGCAAGCTTTTTGTTAAACTTATATCTGCCTACTGCGGATATATCGTAACGCTTGGAGTCGAAGAACAAATTGTTAAGAAGAACCTGTGCGCTTTCAACGATAGGCGGGTCACCGGGACGGAGCTTTCTGTAAATCTCCTTAAGTGCCTCCTCCATAGGAGTGGTGCCGCTCCTCTGCGCCTCTGCAGGCATACTGTCCTTCTCAAGAGTAGCCTTAATCTTAACGTCGTCACCAAAAAGCTCAAGTATCTGCTCGTTGGTGGAAAGACCAAAGGCACGAAGAAGAACCGTAATGGGCATTTTTCTGTTCTTATCTATACGAACGTAAAATACGTCGGAAGAATCGGTCTCATACTCAAGCCAAGCGCCGCGGTAAGGAATAACAGTGCTGGCAAAAAGCTTTTTACCGTTCTTGTCATCGGTTACATCATAATAAACGCCGGGAGAACGAACTATCTGGCTTACAATAACTCTCTCTGCGCCGTTGATGATAAAGGTGCCGCTTTCCGTCATAAACGGGAAGTCACCCATAAATATTTCCTGCTCCTTAACCTCGCCGGTTACCTTGTTGGTAAGACGAACAAGAACCTTAAAAGGAACAGCGTAGTTAACGTCCCTTTCCTTGCACTCCTCAACGGTGTACTTGGGTGGGTCGCTTAAAGAATAATCGACAAACTCGATAACAAGGTTGCCGGAGTAGTCGGTCATTGGGGAAACGTCCCTCAATACCTCACGAACGCCTTTTTCTACAAATTCCTCGAAAGACTTTTTTTGTACCTCTATAAGGTTAGGCATCTCCAAAACTTCCTGAGTCTTGGAAAAGTTCATCCTTACGTTAGGGCCAAGCTTCTTAGGTGTCATCATTATGCCTGTTCACTCCGCTTTCATCATTTTCCGCATAGTGCCGCAAAGCGGCATTTTGCCCTGCAAAAACCGCCTGTTAAGCCGTTTTTGCCCTTGTTTTTACCTTGCTTTTAGCTCCCAAAAGCGCCGATATCGCACATTCGGGCAGTATAGTATTATAATAGAAAAGTCAAGGTTTGTCAATACTTTTGCACAAAAAAGTTATTAAAAGTTTACAATTTTAATCTAAAAATTTTGTGCATCATTTTGCCCTATCAATTGTGTTTATACATTATGCAAACCACTATACATAGAAAACCGAGGGCTTTTATTCCCTCGGTTTTTTACCTGATTTTAACAGAATTTACAATTTGTTCACACTTTTACTTTCTAAGCTTGGCTATCTGGTCGTTTTTGATGATGTTTTCAAAATTATACATTATCAAAACACGTTCTGCGCCTACCTTTTCGGCTTCGGCGGAAATGGAAAAGCCGTTTTGGAAAAGGTCCATATCTATCATAACCACGTTGTAGTTCTTAAGCAGGTGTGGAACAAAGATATGAGCAAAGCTATCCTTTGCAACCATTATAGTCTCTCTTTCCTCGCCGGGCATAGTTATGCGAACGTACTTGTATTTGCCGTGGATATAGTAGTTAAAGGGGTCGGTAGAGTCCAAAGCCGCATCGTTATAAAGACCGCCCACCTTTTCCATATGGTTAAGGTCTACACCCTTCTCGACCTCAAGGAGGTGATAGTTGTCAAACCATACACTGTCCATAACCTCGCCGCCGTAGTAAAAATAGTTGCCGCTGCGGGCAGAGGTGCCGACAAAGTCCAGCTTAGCGGGTATATAGTCAAAGCTTTCAAACTGAGGATTGGTGCCAAAAGCCTTGTTTGCGTAAGCCTCGTAAGCGTAAAACGCACCTACGGGTGTCCAGTGATGGTCGGTGGCAAAGTAGGGCTGCATATTCTCGTCCATACGGGCACGAAGCGTATCCATAACGTCCACGTAGTAGTCGCCAAGTATCTCCTTAGCCTGTGCGTTAAGCATATCACCCGTATAGGTGGGATAGCCGATGGTGGGGCCGATAACGTCTATCTTTCTGGGAGGAAGAATAACGTCCACGGGAATCGTCTGCTCGTCAAGCACTGCCTTAAGGGCAGTAAGGGTGGTTTCCACGTGCTCCTTGCTGTAAAACTCCGTATCCTCGCCAACACCCGCAGCGTTAAAACGAGTAGCAACAAAGTATTCAACCTCATTAAATTCTCCACGGTTAACTGTAACGGCAAGTATGCCGTTGTTAACTGCACGAACACTGTACTTTTCCGCCAAGGCTTTTGCGGTTATAAAATCCTTTCTTAAGGGGAACTGGTCGCAAAAATACTTGTCCATATCCGTAGCAAAAGTGCCGTGCATTACGTTTTCCTTATTAAATTCGGGAAAAGCTTGCACGTCAATCTCGTAGGAGTGGGTTTCTTCGTCGGGCATTATCACAAAAGCTGCGGCAAAGCCAAAGATAATGGCAAAGAACAATACCACGGTAACAATATCCGAAACAACACGATTGTTTTTTGTACGATTATTTTTCATAAGCGCCTCCTAAAAGTTCCAATAAAGGAAGGGGCTGTAGGACGAGGATACCATATAGCTTGTACAAAGAAGAAGCCCTGCAGCAAGCAAAAGAGCGGTGATTATACGGCATACCTCGTTGCCGTCCATAAGCTTATACCAAAGCTTTTTGGGATAAGGCGTTGCGGCAACTGAGAACACAATAATGGTAGGAATAAGACGAACGAAATTATAGGTAACAACAGGGTTTGTAAACTTGCCTGCGCCAAACATAGCGGTAAAGCAGTTCATACCCGCAGAGGTATCGGTGTAATAGAATATAAGCCAACCGATAGCTATAAAGAACAGCGAGTATAAATGGCTTACAAAAGCAGGAGCCTTTTCCAGCCACTTGAGAAGGAAGGTCTTTTCTATAACCAAAAGGATAAGGAAGTAAACGCCCCATATAATAAAGTTCCAGGAAGCGCCGTGCCAAAAGCCCGTAAGAAGCCATACTATGGCAAGGTTGCGGTATTGCTTAAACTTACCCTTACGGTTGCCGCCTAAGGGGATGTAAACGTATTCCCTAAACCAAGAGGAAAGGGAGATGTGCCAACGGCGCCAAAATTCCGTAATGCTTTTTGAAATGTAGGGGTAATCAAAGTTTTCAAGGAAGGTAAAGCCAAACATCCTGCCAAGACCTATTGCCATATCGGAATAGGCGGAAAAGTCAAAATAGATACGGAAGGTGTAGAAAAGCACCACCATCCAGCCCGCAAGGGCGGTCTGCTCCACGGCAAGGCTAAGGTCAAAGTTATCCACAACGCTTGCAGCCACGTCGGCAAGAAGTATCTTTTTGCAAAGACCTGCCATAAAACGGCGGGCACCTGCCGCAAAATCCGTAAGGGTTTCCTTACGTTCCGTAAGCATATCGTCAATATCCCTGTATCTTACAATAGGGCCTGCCACAAGCTGAGGGAACAAGGTAACGTATGCACCAAAGGAAACGTAGTTCTTCTGCACGTCGGTCTGTCCGCGGTAAAGGTCGATGCTGTAGGACATTATCTGGAAGGTGTAGAAGGAAATACCCAAGGGAAGAGTAAAGGCAAACGGAGTTTCCGATATAAAGGGTACGGTAAACTCCTTAACGTTTTCAAGCCCGCTGAAAGCAGGAATAGCGCTTATATTATCAATAAAGAAGTTTGTGTACTTAAAGAACAACAGCCATATAAGGTTAAAGCCTAGGGATATGGCAAGAAAAATTTTTGCTTTTTTCTTATCGGTAAACCGATATTTTGCTATGGGGAAACCAAAGAAAAAGGCTGTGGTGATGGAAACCAACATAATAGGAAGAAACAGCGGCGCTGCCCAACCGTAAAAAATAAGGCTCATCACAAAAAGAACGGTATTTTTAAGCTTTCCGGGCGCAGCAAAGTATAAAACTATGGTGACTGCCAGAAATGCAAACACAAAAATAAGAGAAGAAAATACCAAGACCGCGTCCTCCTTGTTTTTAATTAATAGGAAAAGTTTGCGTCAGACGTGAAGAGTGACGTTTTTATTGTAGGGAGCGCACTGCGCTCCCGCTTGCGTTACGTGCAAGGTTGGCGTAATCCATTACGTTTCGGGCGGCCGATGACCGCCCCTACGGTTTATCCGTCGCCAATTAGTCCTCCAGCTTTTTAAGCTCGGCATCGTCTACCTGCACTTCCCTGCTTTTAGCCTTGCCTATAACCTTAACCTCGTCACGGGTGAAGGTCTTAACTGCGGTGCTGCCCTCTCCGTTATCGAGGCGCACCTTTATCTTGCCGTTTAGGAAATTGCTTTCCACCACAACGCCCGTACCCTGTGCGGTGCGTACTATCATATCCGTTCTGGGGAAGGTAGTATATTCCATATCATAAACATCCTGCTCGTATCTGAGACAGCACATAAGTCTGCCGCAGTTGCCGGATATCTTGGAGCTGGAAAGAGACAGGTTTTGCTCCTTAGCCATTTTTATGGAAACCTGAACAAAGTCCGAGAGAAAACGATGACAGCAGAAGGGCATACCACATACGCCAAGACCGCCAAGCAGCTTGGCCTCGTCACGTACGCCTATCTGTCTCAGCTCTATTCTGGTACGGAACACAGCCGCAAGGTCTTTAACCAGCTCTCTAAAGTCAACTCTGCCCTCTGCGGTAAAGTAGAATATAAGCTTGGAGTTATCAAAGGTGTACTCTATATCCGTAAGGCTCATAGAAAGCTTGTGCTTTTCCACAAGCTGCGTCCATATAGCAGCCGCCTTTTCCTCCTGCTCCTTATTTTTCTTGTATTTTTCTGTGTCCTCTGCCGTTGCCTTGCGGATAACGGGCTTAAGAGGCTGAACGGTCTCCTTTTCGTCCACCATACGGTTGGCAAGCACAACAAAGCCGTATTCCTGTCCTCGGCTGGTTTCCACAATAGCGCCGTCGTTTGCTTCAAAGGCTATGCCCGCAGGAGAAAAGTAATATATCTTCCCCGTTTGCTTAAAGCGAATGCCCACTATCTCTACGGTGTTTTCCGGCTCTGCCTTTTCCGCTTTTTCGCTCTTGCGCTTTGCCTCCGCCTCCAGCATTATATCGCTGGCTTCGGCAAACGCCTTCTGCTCTGCCGTCATAAGCTCCTGCATCTGACGGCGGCGAGGAGAAACCGCGGTAGCTGCCTCGCCCTCTTTTTTCTTTCCGTCTTCACGGCGGCGTTCGGGCTTTTTGCCCTCGGGCTTAGGCTTGCCTTGACGTTTTTCCTGCGATCTTGTTTCCGCCTTGGACGCCTTCTTAGGCTCCTGCGCAGCGTTTTCTCCCTCCTTGTTTTCCTTGCGGGGAGGGTGCGGGCGATGATGGCCCTTGTTGTAGGGCTTGCGGTGAGGTCTGCCGCCTTGTTTGGCTGCGCCGCCCTCGTTATTATTTTTTTTGTTTTCGTTTTCTGCCATAATATCTATCCTTTCGCCCGATTAATCCGTGTGCAAAGCTCCGACACGGCAATACCGGGATCTGTGTTTCTTCTAAGTGACCTGCTGCACTCCAGCACCGCTTCCACAACAGCGTACAAGGATGCAGAGGTTGCGCCCTCGGCAAAGGCTGCTGCCTGCTCGTCCTTTAAAAGGGTGCTTTTGCCTGCGCCCAGCTTGCTTACCAGCACATCCCTTGCGGCAACGGCAAGAGCATCTATTATAGGAATAAGCGCATCGCGCTTGCGCATTTGCCCCAAAAACGCACTGTAAAGACTGTACCTGTCACCGTTTCCGTAAATAGCGGTGCAAAGCTTAAGAGCGCTGTCCCTTTCCGTTTTGCCCTCCTTTTTAAGCACCGCCTCCGCCTTGCCAAGACTACCCTCGGCAATACGTGCCGCTTCCCTAAGCTCCGCCTCGTCGGTTTTGGGATGAGTTTCCTTTAATACAGAAAACAAGTCCTCCTCCGAAAGAGGTGAAAGCCTTATAAGCCTGCCTCGGGAACGAACCGTAGGCAAAAGCGCCTCGTGCTTTTCCGTAAGCAAAAAGAAGGTTGTGCCCCTCGGCGGCTCTTCAAAAACCTTAAGCAAAGCGTTTTGGGCAGAAACGGTCATAGTATCCGCCTTTTCAAGTATATAAACTGCCCTGTCCCCATCGTTGGGAGTGAGGGTAACGGAACGCTTTATATCACGGACAGCCTCAACCTTAAAGCTGTTGCCCTCCGTACCGTAACGGTGCAGGTCGGGATGCGTACCCTCCTTGCATTTTCTGCAGGAAAGACAAACCCCGCAGGGCTTTACCGCACCCGAGCATAGTATGGCGGCGGCAGCGGCGGAAGCAAAGGAGCGCTTACCCGTGCCTGCCACACCCTCTATAATGTAAGCGTGGGAAACAACGCCGCGGTTTATTTCACTAAAAAGGGCATCCTTACCCGCCTTGTTAAGCTCCACGACAAAACCCACCTTTACTAAATACTCACATACAGGGTTATTATAACACACATAAAACACTTTGAAAAGAGTTTTTTTGTTTTTATATCGGTTAAGTTTTGATAAAAATAAAAAAAGTTGACAAAAGGGCGAAAAGAAGGTAAAATACGAATAAAACATATTAAAACTAAGAAGGGTGTTATTATGAAAAAGATTATACGACAGACGTTATTGTTGACTTTATGCTTAACCTTTATTTTTTCCTTAGCGGCCTGCTCTAAAGGTGAATACATTATAATGAACAACAGTTCTATGGAGCCTACCATTCCCGCCGAATCAAGAGTATACTATGAACCTGTTGATTGTGCCACTTTGCAGGTAGACGATCTTATCGTTTGTGTGGTTAGCGAAAACACAACGAGTGTGCGCAGGATAATAGAGGTTGTGCCGGACGAAAACGACCCTACCGTTATCAGGTTTGTGACCAAGGGCGATAACAACGAATCGGCAGATTTGTCTTTGCTTCATCATAAAAACGTCCTTGGCAAGGTGACCGATATAAAAAAGGGTCGTTTTTAGATAAAATTATTAATTAGTTTTCTATATTAATTAAAATTCGGAGAATTACTATGGGTATAGTTGTTGGCATAGACGTGGGCGGAAGCACCACTAAAATAGCAGGCGTTAAGGATGGAAGGGTTATTTCCCCTATGATGGCTAAGGCTTCTGACCCCGTTGCTTCGCTTTACGGCGCCTTTGGCAAGTTTACCAGCGAAAACGGAATAGCTCTTACAGATATTGAACAGCTTATGGTTACGGGCGTTGGCAGTGCCTTTGCGGGGGATACTATTTATGCCTTGCCTACTACCCACGTTACCGAGTTTGTTGCGATAGGCAAGGGTGGCAGTTATTTGTCAGGTCTTGACAGGGCAATTGTGGTAAGTATGGGCACGGGCACCGCTCTTGTATATTGGGACGGCGGCAATTCCACCCATTTGGGTGGTACGGGCGTAGGCGGCGGCACCCTTGTGGGGCTTGCAGGCAAGCTGCTTGGTACGACCAACGTAAAGGCTATTGAAGAAATGGCAAGCCGTGGCAACCGCACAGAGGTTGACCTTAGCGTTAACGATATGACCGCCAAGGATATTGGCCCTACTCTTCACGCTACTATGACGGCATCTAACTTTGGCAAAATAAACGACCTTGCACGCAAGGAGGACGTTGCGGCGGGTCTGCTTAATATGATATACGAGACCGTAGGCGTTGCCGCAATCTTTGCCGCAAGGGAAAAGAGCGTGCAGGATATTGTACTTACGGGCAGGCTTTCCGCGCTTGACAGCGCAGTAAGAACCTTTGGCGATTTGGGCAACACCTTTGGAGTAAACTTTATAATGCCCGAAAACAACGAGTATGCCACGGTTATAGGCGCAGCTCTTACTTACTTTGACAAGGAGATATAATGGAAGACAACTTTAATAAAAAAATTTTCGCCCTGCTTCTTGACAGGGCGAGAGGCGAACGCAGTCTTAAAAAATATGCGGAGGACTGCGACATAAGTTACGTTCAGCTTAGAAAGCTATCCCTTTGCGAGCAGCAAAACCCTCCCAGAATGAAGCTTATCGAAAAGCTTGGCGCTAACGCCGATAACGATATTACCGCCGAGGATTTTGCCTTTGCAGCAGGCTACGGTATGGCATCCTACGGCAAGCGGCTTCTTAATACCGCCAGCCATCAAAAGTTTTATTCTCTTTCTCCCAGATACCGCAAGCAGGCGGAGGGCTTTATAAACTACCTTTTGTATTTATCAGAAAAAGAGCAGAAAAGCAAGGGCAATAAGTAAAACGTCGTTGTCAGGGTCTCCGTCCATTAGCAAAAGCGCAGCTATTGCTATAAGCAGGAGGTCCTCTGTTTTTATACCGCTGAAAAAGCGGCTAAGCCCTGCAGGGCGGCTTTCGCCCTCTTTGTGAAAGCTTTCGGCAGCCCTCTCGGGCTCGTAGCTTTCCATTACGTTATCAAAGGAACGGGAATACACCTATTTTCCCCCTTTCATATCTTTTTTATGCCTTTGTAAACGCCTGCAACGGTCATTGCCTTGGTTATGCCCTCCAGCTTTGTACGCCGCCTTTCACTAAGAAAAGGCGCAAGCGCCGCCAGCAGCGCCAAAGCCTTGTCGCTTTGACCGCTTGGCACGGTGGGGGCATAAACCTCCTTTGGGCTTTCCTCCGGTGCGGCGCCGTTTACGGCGGCGGCAATTTTTGCCATAAGCTCAGGGTTACCTAAAACGCTTTTAAGTTTTTCATCCATCGGCCCTGCTCCTTCTTATGGCACGGTATATTTCCTCCGCTTTTTCCTTACCCGCCCTTTCTATAAGACGCTCGGCTTCCTCATCGCTTATGGTGGTAAGAACGCCTCGAAGACGAGCGGGGCTTAAGCCTTTAAGCTTTTTACCGTCTGCACCCAAGGCGGCAGCTATCTCTTCTGTAAGCGACTTTAGTTTTTCGTCGCTTAGGGCCGAAAGCTCTCTTATACTGTTTTGGTTCATAATAAGTACAGCTCCTTTTATTAATGTTTATGCCCCTATACAGGGGTTTATGACGGAGGTTTACAGCAATGAAGCTATGCAAACCCTTGCGAAGTCCCAGACAAGCGATGTTTATTATAGTGTTTACCGTCCTTATGGTGGTGCTTACCGCATTTCTTGTACCCCGTTTTCCCGACGTTGCCTTGTACCTTAGATTGCTTGGCGGTACTTTTTTGCTTGTTGGGGCGTACCTTTTGTTTAGGTACACTATGACGGAGTTTGTTTATACGCTGCAGGGCGATGTTTTTACGGTGCGCCGCATTATCGGCTTCAGCGAACGTGCCGTTGTGTCCATAGAGCTTGCCGAAACGGTTTCCCTTTACACCAAGGCGGAGTTCCGCAAGGTAAAGACAAACGGCGGCAAAAGCTTGCGCCAAAATTTGACCGCCGCAACGGCCTTTATGGTTTACGAAAGGAACGGCAAAAAGCACTATTTGGAATTTGAACCTAATTATGAGTTTTATTGCCTTTTAAAAAACGCCTTAGACAATAAAAAGGCGAAAAAATAAACAGCTTTGTCGCAGCTTGTGTTTCGGGCGGCTTTACCGCTGATGCCGTTACGCCTTCCCTTTTTCTTTAACTATCCCACAGACGAAACGTCGCCGTAGGCGGCGTTTAATTTTTCCCAGGTCAAGGGCCCCACCACGCCGTCGGGGTTTAAACCGTAGGCACGCTGAAAGGCTTTTACAGCCGCCTCCGTTTCCGCACCAAAAACGCCGTCTCTTGCTATTACGGACGTGCCTATGGCGTTTATCAAGTCCTGTATATAGTACACCGTGTCGCCTCGTGCGCCCCGTCTTACGGGGGTGCCTCCGTAGGGTCTGGGCCAACCGCTTATCTCACCGCCGTAATACTCGTCGTCTGTGCCCACCTCGCCGACTTCGTTATAAAGTCTTGTTACCGCATCCCAAGTGGCTTTATCCACTACCCCTGTGGCGGTAAGCCCCAAAAGGGTCTGCAGCGCCGCCATAGCGTTTGCGGTTTCTCTGTCGTATATACCGTCCAGGTCTATTACCCGTATCTGAGGGAACTGCCCCGACCTGGCTATGGCGTTGTTATACCACTGAAGCCTTAGCACATTAGGCCCACGGTCGCCCGTTTTTACGTCGTTGCCCGGGTAGGCGCCGCTTTGAAGCTCCTCGCCCTCGCTTTCAAGCTCACCTAAGCGTTTTACGGCATTGTAAACGTATATTATGCGATACCACGTTTCCTCATCCACCGTCCCCGTAACGGGCAAGCCAAACACCTGCTGAAACACACGCACCGCCCTTACGGTGCTTTCTCCGTAGTCGCCCTCTGCGGGAACAATAAAGGGTATGGCAGGATAATTAACGGCTATGCGGTTAAGACGGTTTTGGGTTATAAGCACAGCTTCGCCACCTTCACCTGAGCCGAGAGGTCTGCCGGGATAGCTGTCCGGCAAGGCTACGGCGGTTTGTGCCCTTCTTATTTTCACGTTTTGCCCGTAATAGTAGCGCACTATCTGCGTGGCGTCGTAGCCCATAGCCGCAAGGTCAACGGTGCCCCACTGGGAAAGCCCCGTGCAGGCACTTTGTCTGCCGTCGCAAAAGGATGCAAATATGGGCTCCACAAAGCCCTCTCTGCCGATATAACGGTCAAAATAGGCGTCAACCAAAGCGTCTATGGTGTCAAAGACCTCCCTTTGGTGAACGTAGTACTGGTCAAAGGCAGGAGAAGCGGAAACGTCAAAGTCGTAGCCTTGGGAAGGATACCATTCCGTGTAGATGCGGTTAAGCACCAAGGTTATCTCGGCGTAAACGTTGGCAAGAAGCGATTCGTTTGGCCAGGTTGGAAATATCTCACTGGATGCCACGCTTTTTATATAGTCGATAAAGGGAACGGTTACGTTTACCGCATCCGAGCCGGGCGAACCGAGATGCACCGTTACCGTTTCGGGCACCACCACGGGACGGGCCGTGGACGGTGCGGCAGTCATAGCGGTAACAGAGGCGGCGTTGTCGGATGCGTAAGGCGGCAACAATGCACGCTGATGAGGCGGTATGGTTATACGCTTTTCTTCGGTGTCGTCGGTGTCGTCAATACGCACCATATTGTAGCGCCATATACTGCCGATGCCGTCAAAAATATGTATGCCGTAAACGGTAACGGGCACGTAGCCGTTCATACTAACTCGGATATCGTAAACGGAATAGGGGCGGGTTGGCGGGTTGGGCGTAAGAGACAAGGCCTTTGGCGGCGCAGGCAGGGTTATGCGTACCGACCCGTTTCTGTCTGTAAAATAGCGGTCTCCTCTGCCAAGAATCTCCACCGTTGCACCTGCCAACTGCAGTCGCCCTTCCATATGAGTAAGCCTTACCGTAAGAGTCCCCCGTGGGGACAGCAAAGAATTCATATAATCAGTCCTTTCACCTCATTATATGAAAAAGGCGTGGGTTTTGTTCCCCGCCCCGCCCTGCAAATTGCACGTTTTAGACCTTTTGTCGCTTTGTCCCACTACCTTGTGTTTTAAACCGTGTTTTCCTTCAGCGTTTACTCATCTTTAAAGCCGAATAGAATAGCAAAAAACATATACTAATAAAAAGAAAAAGTGGCTTCAAAGAAGCCACTTCAGACTGCTGACAAAGGCACAGAGCACGAAAAACAATAAAATACAGTTACTCTAAAGTAGAAAATTCAGGGATATTCTCCCTGAATTTTCTGCATTTTATATATTTTTTCGTTCAAAACGAACCTCGGCTCACAGTACAAAGTACAGTTCTCGCCTCGGTTCGTTTCGTCTGCACTCTTTCTCAGCACTCTGCCGGCTTGATGACAAGGTTTGTCAGTAATCTGGGATAAAAGGGGCTGTCTCATCAAGACAGCCCCTTTGTTGTTAAAAGGTTTTACTGATAATACTCGTTGCAAAGTCTTACGTATTCCTCAATGCTGAATACAGCGGAGGGGAAGTTTGAAATTAAGCCTGCATCGAACTTAAGAACTAAAGCCGCATCCATATTGTCTACATAACCGTCACCATTGGCATCACAAATGCAACGCTGCAAGGGATTAAGGTCAATGATCGCCGCATCGTACTTAAGGATAAGAGATGCGTCTATATTATCAACATAGCCGTCAAGGTTAAGGTCGCCTATTATAATGTCCTCATACTTAAACTCGCCGCAATCGGTGCAGGTGTACTTTACTCTGCCGGGGGTGGTGTAGGTGGGTGGGGTTATTATCTCGGCAGGGCCCCACTGGTGAGGAACGGTAATGTCAAAGGTCTCTCTTTCGCCTTCTTCGCCTGCGTCGTCAACCGCCCAAGCCACTACCGTGAGTCGGGAGCCGCATTCTATATCGCCAAGAGATATCTCAAAAGCTGTCTCACCACCGTTAACGAAAACGCCTTCTATAACCTGTTCTGTGCCGCCGTTTATGGTGTAATGGATATCAACGGTGCCGATGTTAGGGTCGCTTACCACGCCGTGAAGTATATTGCCTAAGGTGTCTTCGGTGTCGGTAAAGCGTATCTCAGCAGATTGGTTTATACCAACCTCCATAAGCACGTAGTAGTTAAGGGTCTCACCCGCTTTGATTGTGCGGTCGGTATAGCTCCAGCAAATTGCGCTGTCGCCTCCGTCATAAAAAGCATCGTCCTCGCTGTCGTCAAACATATAAAGGAAATAGGTACCGCTCCAGCCGCCTATCCAAAGGCTGTCTACACCGCCTGCAGAACCGTCTACAGTGAACATAGTGTTATCGTTATCGCTTATCATCTTTGCGCCCTTGCCGCCGGGAAGCATCTTTATAACAGCGCTGTCGTCGCCGTTGATCTGCACGTCAGCGGTGGTAGCAAGAGAAAACTTCTTTGCACTGCCGGTAGGGTTATTTACGGTATAGCTTATCTTAACGTATTTGCCGCCGCTTACATAGCTGTTTGCAACGGTAAGGTTTAAGCCACCGATATTCTGGGTTGCCGCGCCTTCGCAATCGTATGCCATATTTTCCCAATAGGTAGCGCGGTTGTCGTAATGACTGTCGTAAAACTCTCTAAGCTCATCATAAAGCCTATCGTATTCGTCATAGTCTATTTCGCCGGCGTAATAACGGTCTGCCAGCTTTTTATACTCTTCGTCCCAATAGCTTTCAATAGAGCCTTTCATCATGCCGCCTGCACCGTCTACGTTAAGATAGGTGTGGTAGCCGTAATTGCTATAGGTGCTGCCTATAAGCCTTTCTGTGCCATTAAGGGTTACATAGCCACGCACGTCGAAGCCATAGGCATCGGGGCAAGAGCCTTCGTAAAAGGGATAAGATTTGTCTGCTTTGCCGTATATCTTTAAAATGCCGTTATCAGCATTGCTTACAGCGGATGCGCTGAAGGTCGCAAGGGATAATACAAAAACAAAGCTTAAAGCTAACGCAAATATTCTTTTCATTAAAAACACTCCTTTATAGTTTATTACATCTATTGTATACCATATAAAACGCCTTGTGTCAACGAAACAGCCTTAAAACTACCGCAAATGGTAGTATAACCCACACGTTCTCTCTTCGTTTTTACCGTTTCTTTAGCAAGATACGGCACCGGCTCCTACAAACAAATAAACAAGCTGCACTAAAAAAACCGTTGCTCTTTGAGCAACGGTCAGACCGCTGACAAAGCTAAAAGTCAGCGGCCTGAGTGGCTTCAAAGAAGCCACTCTTTCATCTTTATAATATCAAATTGTTGTTTTTGCGCTATGCACTTTTTTACATCCCGTAATTAGTGAAGACAAGTGCCTTCGGGAACGCTATCATCCACGAATATAACCTTGCATCCGCAAGCGTTATTGGTAGCCGCAAGGAGCATACCCTCGCTGGTAACGCCGGTAATGCGGGCAGGAGCAAGGTTTGCAATAACTATTATCTTCTTGCCCTCAAGCTCCTCGGGCTTATAGTAGCCCTTAAGACTGGAAACGATAACACGCTTGTCCTTACCGTCAAAAAGGGTAAGCTTATAGTTGCTTCTTGCCTTGCGTATTTCCTGACACTTAAGTATCTTACAAACCCTAAGGTCTATGGTATCAAAGGTCTCAAGGCTTATTTCGTCCTTAAAGTCAGCCACGGGGTCGGGGTCACCGTAAACTACGGCTTCTTCCTCGGTTTCCTCAGGAGCGTTTGCCTTTTCCTCCAAAGCCACCTCTTCCTCGGTTTGAGGATAGGAGAAGTTAAGAAGCTCAAGATAGTCGTCCTTGTTCAAAGCGTCAAGGAACAGATAAAGTCTGGGACCCTGCTCTCTGTCAAGCAGCAGGCGGTAAACGTTCTTAAAGAAGGGCATTTGTACCTTCTTCTTGGACTTGTCGTCAAACTCCTCGTCGCTGCGCACCTGAATAGGCACAGCATATATCATAGCCTCAAGCTCCTCAAGGCTGTAGTCGTTTGCCTTAAGATTTTCGTAAAGAAGGGCAATATCCGCCTTAGCTTTATCGTCAAGAGCGTTATATGCGTTCCAGTTACGCCAACCGCGCAAACGGTAAACTTGGTCGGGAGCGCAAACCTCCAGCCAATACTTTGCTCTTTCAAGTCTGTCGCTGAATTGGTCGTAGGTGTAGGGTGTGCCGTTCTTTGCAAGTACGGTTTCAAGCAGCTTAACGTCAAAGTTAACTACGCTGCCCATCTGCACGATAAGGCTCATAGGTACGGGTTTAACCTCTCTGCCCTCGATAAGGCAGCATTCCATAATGCCCTCTACCATATCGTCGGCAGTGCCGTCAAGGTGGCGGCTTAGCATACGGTCAAACTCGCCGTACTGGCGTAGTATACCGTCGTCAAAACAAAAGTCAAAGGCCTTAAGAGGCTCGGTCTTAGCGTAAAGCCAAAGAATAACCTCGGGCTGGTATATCTTAAGAAGGGTAGCGGGAGTAAGGTTAAGACCGCTGCTGCCGCTCATCTTACCCGTTGCGCCACGGATGCCTATAAACTCGTAGCCTTGGAAAATAGGAGGCTCGTAACCAAAAATAGCACGGGAGATATCCTTGCTGGTGTCGTAGCTGCCGTGAGGGGAAGCGTGGTCCTTTCCGCCGGGCTCAAAGTCAACACCCTCGTACATCCAACGCATAGGCCAGTCAACCTTCCAGTTAAGCTTACAGTCAAAGTCACGGGTAAAGTCAAAGGTGCCGCTGTGACCGCAAGCGCAGGTATATTCGGCAATGGTGTTATCGTCATTTATAGAAGTTATCTTAGTAGTATCCTTGTGACAGCAAGGGCAGTAGATGCTTACGGGGAAGAATGCGTTTCTTTCTTCCTCGGTAGGTGCCTGAGTCTTGTGAGTGGCAAGCACGTCAAAAATCTCCTTACGTTTTGCAACGGAGAGAAGCACAAACTCCTTGTACTTGCCGCTACGGTACATATCCGCCTGATAGCGGTAGTCCATATCTATGCCGAAAGCGGAAACGGAGGACATAAACTCCTCCTCAAAAAACTTGGCGTAGCTGCCTTCGGTACCGAACGGATTGGGAACGTCAACGTAAGGCATACCCACGTACTGCTCCATATCGTCACGAACGGCGGCAACGTTAACGGGTATCTTACGCAAACGGTCATACTCGTCCCAGCTAAAAAGAAGCTTTGCCTTTTTGCCGAGAGAGCGAAGCGCCTTAACAACAAAATAGCTGGTGGCAATATCACGGAAATTGCCAATGTGTATGGAACCGCTGGGGCTTATACCTGCGGCACAAACGTATTCTTCCTTGTCGGGGCGGCGCTCAATAATCTGTTTAGCAACTGCCTCTGCCCAGTTTAACATAAAAAACACCTCTCAAAAACATAAATCACATTATTATAACACATTGCTTTTGTAAATGCAACACAAAAAAATACCCCGTGCAAAAGCACGGGGTATATGAACACTTAAAGCTTGCTGCCGCAGTTATTGCAAAAGCTTTCGTTTTTGCCAACGGTTACGCCGCAGGAGGGGCATTTTCTTTCTGCATCCTTGTTCATCTTCTTATTGATGTCGGTAACGTTTTTAACAAGTAGGATGAACATCATCATAAGCTCATAGGATATACGAACGGCAATGGGGCCGAATATCATAAGAGCAAAGTATCCGAGAGCAAGGCTGGGGTAAGTGAACATTGCACTGAGTATACCGAAAAGGCCTATACAAATGCAAAGAGCGGTAGCAAAAATGTAAAGAGCCTTAAGTATCATTTCAAGGAAAAGGGTCTTGAAATTAAGTATGTCGTGCACCTTTTTAAGCAAGCCGTTAAGCTTAGGTCTTTTGCTTTCGGGTATAATAAAAATGTACGCACAAACGGTTGCGGCTATTGCGGATAAAACAGCGAGAGTAGTAAAAATACCGGTAACTACCAATGCTTTCATAATAAATCCTCCAAAAATCATTTTTTTACATTATACTCCATTAAGCTATGAAATGCAATAGTTAAAAAACAAAAAGTGGCAGATTAAAAGCCACTTTTTATCTTTTTGAGCATTTTTAAGCTCCGCTTTTTCTGGTAAGGATGGTTGTGCCGTATTCGTCGGTAAGAGTTAGAGTATCGTTCTTCACCTCGAAGGATGCGGTAGCCGTATTGTCACCTACGGTAACGCTTATTTTGTTACCGTCGATGGCGTAGGTAAAATCGGCGCTGGCGTTACCTGCCTTTGCCGTTCCCGTCCCATCCTCTCGAAAAACGTAAAGAAGTTCGTCCGTTCCGTCCTTGCCTGCCCAAGTGCCTACCACGCCCTGCTCCTCCGCAGAACACGCCCCAAGGCACAAAAGGAGGATAAAAAGCAAAACCGCTGCCATAAACCTTTTCATAAAAGCTCATCTCCTTTGTCTTTTGCTAAGTAATATGCAAAGGAGTAAGGATTTATGACAGCTTTGCCTTAGCCCTTACTTTTTCTTTTTCTTGCTGCTTCCTATTGCCACTGCCACGCCTGCGGCAACCGCAATAGCGCCGCCTACCGCAAGAGCAATTTTTGCGCCCTTGCTAAGCCCGCCCTTCTTTTGGGGCTTTGCGTCGCCTGCAGAGTCTTCTGCAGAGAGCTCCTCAAGCTTTTCAAAAACCACCTTAACTGTATGGTCTGCGTTTACGTTCTTTATTTCTACATACATAGCGCCGTCCTGAGGAACAACGGGAGTAATCTCTGCGCCGTCAAGATACACGCCCTTGGGAGCGTAGCCATCCTTGGGGCTAAACTCAACCTTTACGGTTTCGCCTGCCGCAACGGAGGACATAGTCTCGCTTACAGTGCCCTCGCCCTCAAGCTCGGTGGTTATGGTGTAGGTTGCAAATTTAGGGGTTTCGAAAATCCATTCAAGAAGATAGGGGTCCTTAACCTCGGTCATAGCGGGGCCCCACGCATTGTGCCCCTTGCCCTGAAATTCGGTATAGCTAACCTTTTTCGCACCACCGGCCTTAAGAGCATCTATCATCTCACGGCTGCCCTCAACGGGTACGGAGGCATCGTTATCGCTATGGAAAGCCCATATACGCTTGTCCTTTATAGCCTCTGCCTTGGAGGGGTCGCCTGCGCCGCAAATGGGAATAAGGCTGTCACAAATTTCGGGGTGGCGAAGACCTAAGTCCCAAGCGCCGTAGCCGCCCATAGAAATGCCGCCGACAATGGTGTTTTGTGGGTTAATGCCCTTTTCGTTTTGCATATCGCAAACAAGCTCGTAAACAAGCCGGAGAGGTGCGCTGATGGGAAGTGCGTCTATGCTGTAGGAAGAACCTGCGTAGTCGGTTTCCACCCACTGAGCGCCCTCGGGACACTGGGGAGCTATAACCACGTAGGGAATATCCTTAAACATTTCCTCGCCAAGGTCGCAAACCAAATAGTTAACGGTGGTCTGCTGGTCCTTTATCTGGCCCTCGTTATCACTGCCCTTGCCGCCGCTGCCGTGAAGGAAAACAAGCATAATAGCGGGCGTATCCGCCGATTTATTTTTATAAGCGGGAGACTCGTATATACGGTATTTAAGAGTGCCTGTGGTGCCTGTGTATTCCATAGCGGTCATTTTAGCAAGAATTGCCGGTGCCGCCATATTATAGGGGTCTTCTTCCTCAAAAGCTTCAAAGTTAAACTTTGGTTTTTCGTCGGCAGCGCCTGCGGATGCCGTAACGGTAAGAACCATACCTGCCAAAGCAGTAACGGCAAGTACCTTAAATATTTTTTTCATAGCCTACTCTCCTTTTGTTTTATAAGCCCATTATACATCATATTTTTCGGTTTCGCAAGGGATAGATTTGCCAAGGCACAAAGAATATATATACGCCTTGCTTACTTTTTTGCCCGTGATTTTGTTTATATATAAAGCGTAAAGGTAAAGCTGAGTGCCGTAGCGCTCCTTAAGCTCCGTTTCCGTTTTTACACGGTCGGTTTTATAGTCCACCAAGGTAAAGCTTCCGTCGGGGTTTTGGTAAAAGCAGTCGATAACGCCCTGTACCAGCACCTCCTCGCCCTCTGCGCCAAACAAATGGGAAGGAAGCCTGGTGGTAAAGCGTTTTTCACGGTATATCTTTGCGGCGTTTTTCATCTCGGCATACAAATCGGAAAGGAAAAAGCCTTTAAGCGCCTTTTCGTCTATAAGCGCCCTGTCCTTTTCCGATATAAAGCCCTTTGCAAAAAGCCTGTCTGCCTCGGCGCTTACGTCTTTTTCCGCCAAGGCAAAGTCTGCAAACTGCATAAAGGCGTGGGTTGCCGTGCCTATCCTTGCGCCCATTGCCGTGTCGCCACCTGCAAAAGAGGGCAGCTTATCGCTTACAAGCCCTTTAGCGTCCGTGCCTAAAACGCCATCCTCCAGCATTTTAACTGCGGATACGGCATATTTTGCAGTAATACGGTTTGCTTTCGGTATGTCCTCCCTTATGTAAGGCAGGCTTGCCTCCGGCATAGCCCTTGCCATAGCAGACGCCAACGTGGTAACGGGTATTTCCTCTTCCCCGTCTGTTACGCAAAGCTCATAGCTTTCGTCCTTGCCCGTTGTAAGGTAGTACAAAAACAAATCGGCAAAGGTCTTGGGTGCGTCGGGAAAGCTATCGGGAAGCTCATCCACTGCCGCACTTATATACAGCCGTTTCTCCGCCCTTGTAAAAGCAACGTACAAAAGTCGGTATTCCTCGGCATCCACCGCCCTGTCCTCCGTAACTATAAAAGCATCACGAAGTATGGGGCTTGCCCTCCAGCCCTCCTTTTGCTTTGCAAGAACCAGGCTTATACCTCGGCGGTAGTCCACAAGCAGCTTATCCCTTTGGTAAAGCCTTGTTATGTTGCTTCCTACGCCCGCCACAAACACCACGGGAAACTCCAAGCCCTTAGAACCGTGAATGGTCATAACGGAAACAGAGTTTTCTGCCTTTACTCCTGCAACTGCGGGGCTTTTGTCCCCTTCCTCCAGGCGTCTTATGCGTTCCACAAACAGGGAAAGCCCCTTATAGGAGCTTTGCTCCGCACTCTTTGCCATTTCGTAAAGCGCAAGCAGGTTTTCTTTTTCTCGTTTTTCCTTGCCCTCGGTAAGGCAAAGGAAGATGTGGCTGTCCTCGTAAAGATACCAAAGCAGGTCGTCGGCAGGCTTTGTAAGCGCTGCTTTGCGGTAAACGTCCAGCTTTTTTACAAAGGCGGCGCATTTTTTGCCAAGGTCGTCTTCGCCCTCCGCCGCTTTTACCACGTCGTAGTAAAACGCCGCTCTGCCGCCGCTTCTTCTTATTTTAAGCAGCTCCTCGGCAGTAAAACGGAAAATGGGGCTTCGCATAGCTGCCGCCAAGGCAATATCGTCCGTAGGGTTATCCACCGTTTTAAGAAGCGCCGTGGCAAGAAGCACCTCGGGCTGCTTTAAAAGCTCGTCGTCGCTCTTATCGGTGGAGGTGGGAATCCCTCGCTTTAAAAGCGCCTCCGTAATAATTTTAATGGGAGCCGTTTTTCTTGTCAGCACCGCTATTTGCGAAGGCTGATACCCTTCGTAAATGCATTTTACAACCTGCTCGGCAATATATTCCGCCTCTTTTTCAAAATCTGCGTCCATAAGCAAGCTTACCTTTACCTTGCTGTCGCCGCTTTCCTTTTTACCTCTTTCAAGCCTTTCCTTGGTGTAATCCGTACCGCCTCTTTGAAGAGTAAAGGTTTTGTCAAAAACGTAGTTGCAAAACCTTATAATGTTTTCGTCGCAACGAAAGTTTTCCTTAAGGAAAATGCAAGCGTTCTCTCCGCCCTTATCCTCGCTGTCAAAGCTGTCACGGTAGGAGGTAAATATATCCGGGTAAGCGTCTCGAAAACGGTAAATGCTTTGCTTAACGTCGCCTACCATAAAGCGCTTGCCCTTACCCAACGCAGAAAAAATTGCATCCTGCAAGGGGCTTACGTCCTGATACTCGTCAATAAACACTTCCTTATAGGAGGCGGATATGTGACGGCAAAGAGAGGTTTTTATATACCCCTCGTCGGTCTTTTTGATAAGCAAAGAGAGAAAAAGCTGTTCGGCATCGGTAAAGTCTATAATGCCGCGCTCTCTTTTGGCTTCCGTATAAAGCGTGTCCAGCCTTTCCAAGTCGGATCGTAGCCATGTCGTTCTGTGAGCCAAGGAGTTGA